>NZ_SDKL01000006.1:0-51157 GCF_004123125.1 Geobacillus sp. PK12 | reverse complement strand
TCATAACACACAAAAAAAGAGACAACTTTAGGCTATACCTAACCGAAATTCATCTCCCACTTTCACTTCGTTTCGAAGTGGGAGACTTCTTTCGGAAAGATGTTAAAAAGCCGGGGAAAACCATCAGCCATCCGCCAATGAGTGGTCCAAACATTCATCCTCATAGTATACGCGCCATAAATACAGCCCTTCGGCCGGCGCGGTTGGACCCGCGAGGCGCCGATCTTTCGCCGCAAGCAACATCGAAATGTCGGCGGGAGAACGCTTCCCTTGACCGATCTCCAACACCGTGCCAACGATAATGCGCACCATGTTGTATAAAAAGCCGCTGCCGACAAACCGAAACTCGAGCATCGGGCCGTCGGCCTTCACTTCAGCCCGATACATGGTGCGCACCCGGTCTTCGATCGACGTTTTGGCGGAACAAAAGCTTGTAAAATCGTGCGTTCCATGAAGCAAACCAAGCGCCTCGTTCATCGCGCTGATATGAAGCGAATATGGATGCCATGCGCAATAATGGCGGCGAAACACGTCGCGCTCGGCAGCCGTCCATACTTTATAGCGGTATTCTTTCGCTTTCGCCGAAAAACGGGCGTGGAAGTCTGCATCGGCCTCCTGTACAAAGCGAACGACGATATCATCCGGCAGCTGGGCGTTCAACGCCTTTTTCCACTGCTCCGAGGAAAGGGAAAGCGACGTATCAAAGTGGATCACTTGGCCATAGGCATGAACGCCGGCATCCGTCCTTCCCGAAGCCGCCACACGCACTTTTGTCCCTTTATGCATCCGCCGAAGCACTTCCTCAAACTCGCCTTGCACCGTCCGCTTTCCCGGCTGGATTTGGTAGCCGGAAAAGTGGGTGCCATCATAGGCAATGATGCATTTGATCCGTGTTGTCATGGCCTTCCTCCGCTATGATCGTAATAGACAAAGCAATGCAAAAAGCAGCGCCACGGCCGCTAAAAACACGGTGTCCACCGGCTTCCAAGCGAGCTGGCGGAATTTCGTCCGCCCTTCCCCGCCGCGGTAGCCGCGCGCCTCCATGGCTGTCGCCAGCTCATCGGCTCGTTTGAACGAGCTGATAAACAGAGGCACAAGCAGTGAGACAATGGCTTTCATCCGTTCGGAAAAACGGCCGCCAGAAAAATCAACGCCGCGGGCCGCCTGTGCTTTCATAATTTTTTCCGTCTCTTCCATCAACGTTGGAATGAATCGAAGCGAAATGGCCATCATCAAGGCGAGCTCATGGACAGGAACGCGCATCTTTTTGAGCGGCCCAAGCAAGCTTTCGACGCCATCGGTCACTTCAATCGGCGTCGTCGTCAACGTCAACATCGTCGTCATCAATACAAGGAGCAAAAACCTTAGGGAAATAAAGACCCCTTGCTTGATGCCGCCTTCATATACAGAGAGCGCACCGATTTGGTAGATGACGTCTCCTTCTTTCGTCATGAATAGATGCAACAGCAATGTAAACAAAACGACCCATAAAATCGGTTTCAAGCCGCGGGCAATGAACGAAAACGGGATGCGAGACAGCGCTGCAAAGGCAAACGCAAACAGCGACAGCAGTGCATACGTCGCCGCATTGTTCGCCAAAAAGACGATCAGGACGTAAGCAAACACGATCAATAGTTTGGCGCGCGGGTCTAAGCGATGAATGACGGAATGACCAGGCACATATTGGCCGATAATCAAATGATTCGTCATGGACGCTCACCTTTGGCGAACAATTGCTGGATGGCTTCCGCTGTCTGTTCCAACGTCAAGCATGGCGACGGAATGACAACGCCGAACCGCTTTTCGAGCTGCTGTTTCAATTTGACCGTTTCCGGCACACTCAAACCGATGGCAGCCAGTTTGTCAGCGTCTCGAAAGATCTCTTCCGGCGTTCCGTGGCCCCATACCGTTCCTTCATGCATGACGATGATTTCATCGGCGTACCGGGCGGCGTCCTCCATGCTGTGGGTGACGAGGACCGTCGTCAACTGCTTTTCCCGATGGAGGCGATAAAACATCTCCATCATCTCTTTGCGCCCGCGCGGATCAAGGCCTGCGGTCGGTTCATCGAGCACGAGCACTTCCGGCTCGAGCGCGAGCACGCCGGCGATGGCGACGCGCCGCATTTGCCCTCCGCTCAAATCAAACGGCGATCTCACCAATACGTCTTCACTCAATCCGACGAGCTTAATGAGCTCCCGCGCCTTCCGCTTCGCCTCGTCTTCCGGCACGCCAAAATTGAGCGGGCCAAAACAAATATCTTTCTCCACCGTTTCTTCAAACAACTGGTGCTCCGGGAACTGGAAGACGACCCCGACCTTTTTGCGCAGCGGTTTCAGCTGGTTTGGCCGCTTATGGCTCGTGATCGTCTCTTCGCCGATCTTCACCGCTCCGCTTGTCGGCTGCAGCAACCCGTTTAAATGCTGAAGGAGGGTCGATTTTCCTGAGCCCGTATGCCCAACCACGGCGACGTACGCCCCGCTTCGGATTGCGACATTGACATCATAGAGCGCCCGACGGGCAAGCGGTGAACGGGCGTTGTACACATGCTCTACTTTTTCGAATACAATGTCCATAGCTCCTCGACCAACTCCTCTGTCGTGAAATATCCAGCCCGAAGCGGAATGCCTTGTTCCCGCAAGCGACTGCCCATTTTCACGGCAAACGGCAAATCAAGACCGATGCGCTCGAGCTTGCTTCCGAGCCGAAAGATTTGCTCCGGCGTCCCTTCTGCCATCACTTCGCCTTTGTTCATCACAATGAGGCGGTCCGCCTTCGCCGCCTCTTCCAAATCATGGGTAATTGACAAGACGGTAATGCGCTGCTGGCGGTTCAGGCGGCGCACCGTCTCAAGCACTTCTTCCCTTCCACGCGGGTCAAGCATCGATGTCGCTTCATCCAAAATGATCATATCGGGGCGGAGCGCCAAAATGCCAGCGATGGCGACGCGCTGTTTTTGCCCCCCAGACAACCGGTGCGGCTCATAATGGAGAAACGGCTCCATATGGACTTGGCGAATGGCTTCGCGAATGCGCTCGACCATTTCCAAGCGCGGAATGCCGTTGTTTTCAAGGGCAAAAGCGATGTCGTCTTCCACGGTCGCACCGACAAACTGGTTGTCCGGGTTCTGGAACACAAGGCCGACGCGGCGGCGCACCTCCCAAACGGTTGCGTCGTTCAAAAGGCGTCCAAACAAGCGAATGGCGCCCCGCTCCGGCCGAAGCAAGCCGATCAGCATCCGAGCGATGGTCGATTTGCCGGATCCGTTATGGCCGACGATCGCTAACCACTCCCCGCGCTCGGCCGTGAAGCTGACGTTTTGCACCGCATAGTCGGATTGATTTGGATAGCGAAAGGACACTCCCTCGATCGACAAGATTGGTTCGGCCATGATCGTTTCCCCTTGCTTCGCCGCGTTGCAAACGCAGCCTGCTAAATGATGGTAAACAAAAAAAGGGCATAGATCCAGTTCAAACGAAACTGTCTCGCCCTTGTTGAAATGAAACCGTTACACGAGTTCAATAATGACCATCGGCGCCCCGTCACCGCGGCGAGGACCAAGTTTCATAATGCGCGTATAGCCGCCTTGGCGATCTTGGTAGCGCGGCGCAATGTCGCTGAACAGCTTTTGCAACGCATCCTGGCCGGTTTCGCTGTTGGCGACCTCCTTGCGGATGAATGCCGCTGCTTGGCGGCGGGCATGCAAATCGCCGCGTTTGCCGAGCGTAATCATTTTTTCCATGACCGAGCGCAGTTCTTTCGCCCGCGCTTCCGTCGTTTCAATGCGTTCGTTGATGATTAAGTCTGTTGCCAAGTCGCGAAGCAGTGCTTTTCGTTGCGAAGTCGTGCGTCCTAATTTTCTGTACGACATCAAATGTCCCTCCCTTTTAAAGTGATGTGTTCCTCATGGTGGTCATCATCAAAGCGATATGGTGAAAGTGTGTTTCCGGCTTGCCGGCGGAGGCCGGCACTTAGTCGTCTTTGCGCAGGCTGAGGCCAAGCTCAGCCAGTTTCGCTTTCACTTCCTCAAGCGACTTGCGGCCGAGGTTGCGCACTTTCATCATATCTTCTTCCGTTTTTTGCGTCAGTTCTTGAACAGTGTTGATGCCGGCTCGCTTCAAGCAATTGTAGGAACGAACCGAAAGATCGAGTTCCTCGATCGTCATTTCGAGCACTTTTTCTTTTTGATCATCCTCTTTCTCCACCATGATCTCCGCATTTTGCGCCTCATCCGTCAAGCCGACAAAAATGTTCAGGTGCTCCGTTAAAATTTTCGCTCCAAGGGAAATGGCCTCTTTCGGCCCGATGCTTCCATCCGTCCACACATCAATGGTCAGCTTGTCATAGTCCGTCACTTGGCCGACCCTTGTATTCTCGACTTGATAGGAAACTCGGGAGACCGGCGTATAAATGGAATCGATCGGAATGACGCCGATGGGCTGGTCTTCGCGCTTATTCGCCTCAGCAGGAACATATCCGCGCCCCCGCTTGGCGGTCATGCGCATGCGCAGGCGGCCGCCTTCCGCCAGCGTCGCGATATGAAGGTCCGGGTTTAAAATTTCTACATCGCTGTCGTGAGTGATATCGGCAGCCGTGACAACTCCTTCACCCTGCACATCAATCTCCAACGTTTTCTCTTCGTCTGAATAAATTTTCAACGCTAGTTTTTTGATATTCAAAATGATAGCTGTCACATCTTCAACGACGCCGTCAATCGTTGAAAACTCATGCAAGACGCCGTCGATTTGCACCGATGTTACAGCTGCACCAGGGAGTGAAGACAATAGGATACGACGCAAGGAGTTCCCTAAGGTTGTACCATATCCACGCTCAAGCGGTTCGACGACGAATTTGCCATATTTGGCATCTTCGCTCAGTTCGACCGTTTCAATTTTCGGCTTTTCAATTTCAATCATCGATTATTATACCCTCCTTCAAAACGTCGAGACCCCGATCAAACGGTACACGCCTAACAACATTCCCCCATGAATCTCTCTTTACGCTTGCCTGCCATGGTCTTTATCATATCCCATTATTGACAATGGTGCAAATTCTATACAGGGGCGTTACACGCGGCGACGTTTTGGCGGACGGCATCCATTGTGCGGGATTGGAGTGACGTCTTTGATCGCCGTAATTTCCAACCCGGCTGCTTGCAATGCACGGATCGCTGCCTCGCGGCCAGCCCCCGGACCTTTGACGTTCACTTCGACCGTTTTCATGCCATGCTCCATCGACGCTTTCGCTGCTGCTTCAGCCGCCATTTGCGCCGCAAACGGCGTTGATTTGCGCGAACCTTTGAACCCCAGCGAACCAGCGCTCGCCCAAGCAATGGCGTTGCCATGAACATCCGTAATCGTCACGATCGTGTTGTTGAACGTTGAACGGATATGGGCGATGCCTGTATCAATATTTTTTCTTACCCGGCGTTTACGAGTGTTTGTTCTGCGTGCCATTCGTCAAATGACCTCCTTTGCGTAATTATTTTTTCTTGTTCGCTACCGTGCGGCGCGGACCTTTGCGCGTGCGGGCATTGTTTTTCGTGTTTTGGCCGCGAACCGGCAATCCGCGGCGATGGCGAAGACCACGATAGCAGCCGATCTCCATCAAGCGTTTAATATTCAGCGATACTTCACGGCGCAAATCGCCTTCTACTTTTAAGCGGCCGACGATCTCACGAATGCGGCTAAGCTCTTCTTCCGTTAAGTCGCGGACGCGCGTGTCTTCCGATACGCCAGCTTCTTTTAAGATTTTTTGTGCTGTCGGTTTGCCGATCCCATAAATGTATGTTAACGAAATGACGACCCGTTTATCACGCGGAATATCGACACCTGCAATGCGTGCCATATGATACACCTCCTTAGAAATTACCCTTGGCGTTGTTTATGTTTCGGATTTTCGCAAATGATCATGACTTTGCCCCGTCTGCGAATAACTTTGCATTTTTCGCAAATCGGTTTGACAGATGGTCTTACTTTCATGTTGTTTACCTCCCTATTGAACGGAGTGCATTCCTTTTATTTATATCGATACGTGATCCGTCCACGCGTCAAATCATACGGCGACAGCTCCACCGTCACCCGGTCGCCAGGCAAAATGCGAATGAAATGCATGCGGATCTTGCCGGATACATGAGCCAACACCGTGTGCCCATTTTCTAATTCTACACGAAACATCGCATTTGGCAATGTTTCGATGACGGTGCCTTCCACTTCAATTACATCATCTTTCGCCATCGAGCGGCTCTCCCTCCTTCGAATGAGTAACATTGTGTTGCGCAAAACCGAACGTGATATCCATGATGATCGAGAAGACGTTTACCCCTTCCCACTTATGAAGTGGGAGACTCATTTCCACAATGTGTTAAAATTTCGCAGCCATCTTCTGTAATGACAATCGTATGTTCGAAATGGGCGCACCGTTTTCCATCGGCCGTGACGACGGTCCAATCGTCGGCCAACGTTTTCACGTAACGGCTGCCGGCATT
Organism: Geobacillus sp. PK12; assembly: GCF_004123125.1. Taxonomy (NCBI): domain Bacteria; kingdom Bacillati; phylum Bacillota; class Bacilli; order Caryophanales; family Anoxybacillaceae; genus Geobacillus; species Geobacillus sp. PK12. The sequence continues at coordinate 44,670 of NZ_SDKL01000006.1, read as the reverse complement.
GACCATCGGTTCGATGCACAGCGCCATCCCTGGCCGCAAAATCGGGCCTTTGTTCGGTGGCCCATAATGTGGGATTTGTGGGTCTTCATGTAAGTGTTGACCAATTCCATGCCCGACATACTCGCGAACAACGGAAAAGTGATGCGCTTCGACATACGTTTGAATCGCATGGGAGATGTTCGTTAAACGAGCGCCCGGTTTTGCCTCGGCGAGCCCGACGTACAGCGATTGCTCTGTCACGTCAAGCAACCGTTTCGTCTCGGCGTCGATCTCCCCAACCGGATACGTCCAAGCGGAGTCGGCGTGATAGCCTTCATACTGCGCGCCGACATCGATCGTAATAATATCGCCTTCCCGCAATGCGCGGCCGCTGGGAATCCCGTGCACAAGCTCTTCATTCACCGAGGCGCAAATGCTCCCTGGAAACCCTTGATACCCTTTAAACGACGGAATGGCGCCATGGGAACGAATCACTTCCTCCGCGATGGCGTCCAGTTCCTTTGTTGTAATCCCGGGACGAATGTGCTTTTGCAATTCTTTCAATGTAAGGGAAACGATTTTTCCCGCCTCGCGCATCAAAGCAATTTCCTGCGCGGTTTTGCAACGAATCATCGAGCAAGTCCCCCGAGCACTTCACAAATATCAGCAAACACCTTTTCCATTTCCTGTTCGCCGTTAATGTGGCGCAAATAGCCTTTTTGCTCGTAAAAGTCGAGGAGCGGCTTCATTTGCTTCCTATTCACCTCAAGCCGATTGGCCACCGTTGCTTCATTATCATCGGGGCGCTGGTACAGATCGCCACCACATTTATCGCATACGCCCGGTTTCGCCGGCGGATGAAAAACGAGATGGTACGTTGCTCCGCAGTTGCGGCAAATACGTCTGCCGGTCAGGCGCTCCATTAAGACCTCTTGGCGAACGTCGATATGGATGACATAGTCAAGCTTGCGCCCGATTTCCGAAAGCAACCTCTCAAGCGCTTCTGCTTGGGCGACCGTGCGCGGGAATCCATCGAGCAAAAAACCATGTTGGCAATCCTCTTTGCTCAGCCGTTCGCGGACGATGCCGATCGTCACCTCATCCGGCACAAGGTCGCCGCGGTCCATATACTGCTTTGCCTGCAACCCTAACGGCGTCCCTTCTTTGATCGCCGCTCGAAACATATCTCCCGTTGAAATATGCGGAATTCCGTAAGCCGCTACGATTTTCTCGGCCTGCGTGCCTTTGCCGGCACCCGGCAGCCCCATCAGCACTAAATTCATCCTAACTCCCCCTATCGGCAAGGGACGTCCGTTCTTGCCTTCTTTATTTGATGAATCCACGGTAATGGCGTTTCACCAGCTGGCTCTCAAGCTGTTTCATCGTCTCAAGCGCCACGCCGACGACAATAAGCAAGCTCGTACCGCCGATTCGTGCGGAAGACGGCAAGTTGGCAAAGTTCACAAAGAACACCGGCAGCACAGCGACAACCGCCAAAAAGATTGATCCGACCAGCGTCAGCCGGTATAAAATTCTCGTCACGTACTCTTGTGTGTTTTTCCCAGGGCGAATACCTGGGATGTAGCCGCCTTGTTTTTTCAAGTTGTCCGCCATCTGCTCCGGATTGACTTGAACAAACGCATAAAAGTACGTAAACGCGATGATGAGCACGACGTAAATGATCATCCCAACCGGGTGCGTATAATCAAACGTTCGGCGAATCCACAATGTTACATCATTCGTGCCAAAAAACGATGCAATGGTCGGTGGTGCAATCAAAAACGATACAGCGAAAATGACCGGAATGACTCCCGCTGGGTTCACTTTGAGCGGCAAATGAGTCGAGTGGCCGCCCACCGGGCTTCGGCCCTCAAGCCGCTTTGCGTATTGAATCGGAATTTTCCGGAACGCCTGCTGGATGTAAATGACACCAACGATGACGGCAACGACCGCCAACGCCACAAGCAGGAGCCGGACGATGCGCAAAAACACATCTTCCCCGACATTTTCAAACTGTTGGGCGTAAATTTGGTTCAAGACCGTCGGAATGCCTGAGACAATCCCGGCGAAAATAATGATCGAAATGCCATTGCCCACGCCTTTCGCGGTGATCTGTTCGCCGAGCCACATTAAAAATGCGGTGCCGGCGGTCAAGACAACCGCGATCAGCAAATACGTGCCGATGCCCGGATTTCGAATGAGCATCCCGCCAGCCAAGTTGTTAAAGCCGTACGACATGCCGATGGCTTGGATAAACCCGAGCACGACCGTGAAATAGCGGGTAAACTGAGCTAATTTACGCCGGCCTACCTCGCCTTGCTTCGACCACTCCGTAAATTTGGGAACAACGTCCATTTGCAGCAGCTGGACGATAATCGATGCCGTAATATAGGGCATAACCCCCATGGCAAAAATCGAAAAGTTTTGCAGCGCCCCGCCGCCGAAAATGTTCAGGACGCCGAATGCATTCAATTCATCTTGCAGTTTTAACACATCCGCGTTCACGCCCGGAACAGGGATGAACGTTCCAATGCGGAACACGATCAACATAAGAAGAGTGAAAATAATTTTGTTTCGAATATCACTGACGCGCATAAAGTTGGAGATTGTCCGAAACATTAAATCACCTCAGTTTTACCGCCAGCCGCCTCAATGGCCTCTTTCGCCGATGCCGAGAACTTATGCGCTTTGACCGTCAGCTTTTTCTCGATTTGGCCTTTGCCCAAAATTTTCACACCCGATTTCAACTTGCTGATGACGCCCGTCTCAAGAAGCAATTCCGGCGTTACTTCCGTTCCGTCTTCAAAACGATTCAGTTTTTCCAGATTCACAACCGCATACTCTTTCCGATTGATGTTCGTAAATCCTCGTTTCGGCAAACGGCGGAACAGCGGAGTTTGACCGCCTTCAAACCCAAGACGAACTCCTCCACCTGAGCGGGCATTTTGACCTTTTTGACCGCGGCCGGACGTTTTGCCGTTGCCCGAACCGATCCCGCGGCCGACGCGCACAGCTTTCTTTCGGGATCCCGGCGCTGGTTTTAGTTCATGAAGTTTCATGGCAAAGCACCTCCTTATGATTCATTATTCTTCAATTTCTTTGACTTTGACAAGGTGGGCCACTTTGTTGATCATCCCGCGGATCGCAGGATTGTCATTGTGGATGACCGTTTGATGCATTTTTCGCAGACCGAGCGTTCTGACGGTAACGCGTTGGTCTTCCGGACGGCCAATCACGCTGCGCGTGAGGGTAATCGCCAGTTTTTTTGCCATGATCGTTCCCTCCTTATCCTAACAGTTCCTCGACTGTTTTGCCGCGCAATCTCGCTACGTCTTCGGCGCGTTTTAATTGTTTCAGCCCATCAAACGTTGCGCGCACCATGTTGATTGGCGTGTTGGAACCGATCGATTTCGACAAGATGTCGCTGATGCCCGCCAGCTCTAATACAGCACGCGCCGGACCCCCAGCGATGACCCCGGTACCTTCGGAAGCGGGTTTCAAAATGATTTCCCCGGCACCGAAATGGCCGATGACTTCATGCGGAATCGTTGTGCCGACGATCGGCACTTCAATTAAGTTTTTCTTCGCATCTTCAATCGCTTTGCGGATCGCTTCTGGAACCTCTTGTGCTTTTCCGGTGCCAAATCCGACATGGCCGTTTTTATCGCCGACGACGACGAGAGCTGAAAAGCGCAGGCGACGTCCGCCTTTCACGACTTTTGCTACACGGTTGACCGCGACTACACGTTCTTCCAATTCAAGTTTGTTTGGATCGATACGACGCATCGTTGTCCCTCCTTTGTAATTAGAATTCCAAGCCGGCTTCGCGGGCGGCGTCTGCCAATGCTTTTACCCGTCCGTGATATAAATATCCGCCACGGTCGAACACGACTTTTTTAATGCCTTTTTCCAACGCACGTTTGGCGACAAGTTCGCCGACTTTTTTCGCTGCCTCAATGTTGTTCGTCGAATCTAAGCCAAACTCTTTATCCAACGTCGAGGCGCTGACGATCGTTGACGATTTTGTATCATCGATAATTTGCGCGTAAATATGTTTATTGGAACGGAACACGCTCAACCGCGGACGTTCAGCCGTGCCGAAGATTTTTTTGCGGATGCGCGCGTGTCTTTTCTTCCGAACCGCGTTTCGGTCCACTTTCGTGATCATCGAATGTCACTCCTTTCGCTTCGCTATGCCGCGTTATTTACCAGTTTTGCCTTCTTTCAGGCGCACAAGTTCACCTTCGTAGCGGATGCCTTTGCCTTTATACGGCTCTGGCGGACGAACCGCGCGAATGTTGGCGGCCAGTTCGCCGACGCGCTGTTTGTCTGCCCCTTTGACGATGATTTTCGTTTGGGATGGCACTTCAATTTCAAGGCCTTCTTCCGGCTCAATTTCTACCGGATGAGAATAACCGACGCTCAATACAAGCTTTTTCCCTTGTTTCGACGCCCGGTACCCGACACCAACGAGTTCGAGCGCTTTTTCATAACCTTTCGAAACGCCTTCGACCATGTTGGCGAGCAAGCTGCGCGTCGTGCCATGGAGCGCGCGATGATGTTTTTCATCGCTTGGACGCGTAACCGTGATGACATTGCCCTCAACCGTGATCGTCATATCTGGATGGAACGTGCGGGTCAGCTCCCCTTTCGGCCCTTTGACCGTAACCGTGTTGCCGTTGACCGTAACGGTGACACCGGCAGGAATTTCAATTGGTTTTTTGCCGACACGTGACATGTCAAAAACACCTCCATTCTTGAGCAGATAGATTACCAAACGTAGGCGATTACTTCGCCGCCCGTGCCTTTTTGCCGTGCTTCTTTGTCTGTTAAGATGCCCTGCGATGTCGAAAGAATCGCGATCCCTAAGCCGTTTAAGACGCGCGGCACTTCATGGGCTTTGACGTAAACGCGCAAGCCGGGTTTGCTGATGCGTTTCAGCCCGGTAATGACACGTTCGTTGTTCGGACCGTATTTCAAGAAGATGCGGAGAATGCCTTGTTTGTTGTCTTCGATATATTCATAATCACGAATAAACCCTTCGCGCTTTAAAATTTCCGCGATTTCCCGCTTGATTTTCGAAGCCGGGACTTCGAGCTTTTCGTGACGCACCATATTCGCATTGCGGATGCGAGTCAGCATATCAGCAATTGGATCTGTCATCACCATTATGTTTTACCTCCTTCCCAATCAATGGGTTGATTACCAGCTGGCTTTTTTGATGCCTGGAAGTTGACCTTTGTATGCGAGCTCACGGAAACAAATACGGCACAATTTGAATTTGCGATAGACCGAGTGCGGGCGGCCGCAGCGCTCGCAACGGGTGTACGCTCTCACTTTAAACTTCGGCGTCCGTTTTTGTTTCGCGATCATCGATTTTTTAGCCACGATTTCGCCTCCCTTGCGTTATGGGATCATTATTTTTGGAATGGCATGCCGAGCAACGCCAGCAGTTCACGAGCTTCTTCATCCGTGTTGGCCGTTGTGACGATCACGATGTCCATGCCGCGCACTTTGTTCACTTTATCGTAGTCAATCTCAGGGAAAATGAGCTGTTCTTTAATGCCGAGCGTATAGTTGCCGCGGCCGTCAAACGACTTTTTCGATACGCCGCGGAAGTCGCGCACGCGCGGAAGCGAGACCGAAATCAACTTATCGAGAAACTCATACATCCGTTCGCCGCGCAGCGTCACTTTCGCACCGATTGGCATCCCTTGACGAAGACGGAAGCCGGCGATCGATTTTTTCGCACGCGTTACCACCGGACGCTGACCGGCGATCAGCGTCAGCTCTTCAACGGCGCTGTCTAATGCTTTCGGGTTTTGCACCGCATCGCCGACACCCATGTTGATGACGATTTTTTCGATTTTTGGCACTTGCATGATCGATTTATAGTTGAACTTGCTCATGAGAGCAGGTACGACTTCGTTTACATACTTCTCTTTCAGGCGGTTCATAAAAGTACCTCCCTTCCTGCGTCACGGTTATTTATCCAAAATCTCGCCGGATTTTTTCGCATAGCGCACTTTTTTGCCATCGACCATTTTGTAGCCGATGCGCGTCGGTTCACCCGTTTTCGGGTCGAGCGGCATGACTTTCGAAACATGGATCGGCGCTTCCTTCTCAATGATGCCGCCTTGCGGGTTCGCTTGCGACGGTTTCGCATGCTTTTTCACAATATTGACGCCCTCGACGATGACGCGGTTTTTCTTCGGAAACGCCGCCAGAATGACGCCTTGCTTGCCTTTGTCTTTGCCGGAGATTACTTGCACTTTATCGCCTTTTTTTACATGCATCGCATTCGCACCTCCTTGAAACGCTGTTCCGTTCCATTAAATAACTTCCGGAGCTAAAGAAATGATTTTCATGAAGTCTTTATCGCGCAATTCACGGGCAACCGGTCCGAAAATCCGCGTGCCGCGCGGGCTTTTGTCATCGCGGATGATGACGCAGGCGTTTTCGTCAAAGCGGATGTACGAACCGTCCGGACGGCGCACCCCGCGTTTCGTACGAACAACAACTGCTTTCACGACTTGACCTTTTTTAACAACGCCACCTGGTGTCGCATCTTTGACCGTCGCCACAACGACGTCGCCGATGTTCGCATAGCGGCGACCCGAGCCTCCGAGCACTTTAATGACAAGCACTTCGCGTGCACCAGAGTTATCAGCTACTTTCAAGCGAGATTCTTGTTGAATCATCGACGAAACCTCCTTTCGGAATTATCTCTCCGAACTAAGTGAAGAACGATTACAGAACAACCGCTTTTTCGATGACTTCCACTAAGCGGAAGCGTTTTGTGGCCGACAGCGGGCGAGTTTCCATAATTTTCACGATATCGCCGACTTTCGCGATGTTATGTTCATCATGCGCCTTATATTTTTTCGAATATTTCACGCGTTTGCCGTACAGCGGATGTTTTTTGTACGTTTCGACCAACACGGTGATCGTTTTGTCCATTTTGTCCGATACAACCCGCCCGACGTACACTTTGCGTTGATTGCGTTGGCTCATTCCACAAACCTCCTCTCAAACACATTATTTATTGGCAGCGAGCTCGCGTTCGCGAATAATCGTTTTCATGCGGGCGATGTCTTTGCGCACTTGGCGGATGCGCGCCGTGTTTTCCAATTGACCTGTGGCCAGTTGGAAGCGAAGGTTGAACAATTCTTCCTTCAACGCTTTAATTTTTTGTTCGATCTCGGCAGTGGTCAACTCACGGATTTCTTTCGCTTTCATTACGCTTCACCACCAGTTTCTTCACGTTTTACAAATTTGCATTTGATCGGAAGTTTGTGAGAAGCGAGACGCAATGCTTCACGTGCCACTTCCTCAGAAACACCGCCCACTTCAAACATCACTTTGCCTGGTTTGACAACGGCGACCCAGCCTTCCGGCGCCCCTTTACCAGAACCCATCCGCACTTCAAGCGGTTTTGCCGTATACGGTTTGGAAGGGAAAATGCGGATCCATACTTTCCCGCCCCGTCTCATGTAACGGGTCATCGCCCGACGGGCTGCTTCGATTTGCCGGTTCGTAATCCAAGCTGATTCTAATGCTTGCAACCCAAATTCACCGAAATGAACTTCCGTGCCGCCTTTCGCCCGGCCTTTCATCCGTCCGCGATGTTCACGGCGATATTTGACGCGTTTTGGCATTAACATGATTATTTTCCTCCTTCCTCAGCTTTTTTCTTGGTCGGAAGGACTTCTCCACGATAAATCCATACTTTCACGCCGATTTTTCCGTACGTCGTATCGGCTTCTGCCGTTCCATAGTCAATGTCAGCGCGCAGCGTATGGAGTGGAACCGTCCCTTCGCTGTAATGCTCCGAACGAGCGATGTCAGCCCCGCCCAAACGGCCGGATACCATCGTTTTGATCCCTTTCGCCCCAGCGCGCATCGCACGTTGGATCGCTTGTTTTTGCGCCCGGCGGAACGATACGCGGTTTTCAAGCTGACGAGCGATATTTTCAGCAACAAGACGTGCATCCAAGTCTGGTTTTTTGATTTCTACAATGTTGATATGGACGCGTTTACCGGTCAATTGCGCGAGCGCTTTACGGAGCGCTTCCACTTCCGAACCGCCTTTCCCGATGACCATGCCCGGTTTGGCGGTATGGATCGTTACGTTGACCCGGTTGGCTGCCCGTTCAATCTCCACGCGGGAGACGGCCGCGTCTTGCAGGCGTTTGCTAATGTATTCACGGATTTTCAAGTCTTCGTGCAACAGATCTGCATAGTCTTTTTCCGCATACCATCTCGATTCCCAGTCACGAATGATGCCGATGCGCAGACCGATCGGGTTGACCTTTTGACCCACGGATTATCCCTCCTTCTTTTCTGAAACGACGATCGTAATATGGCTTGTGCGTTTGTTAATGGCGCTTGCCCGTCCCATGGCGCGCGGACGGAACCGTTTCAGCGTCGGGCCTTCGTCGACATACGCTTGAGTAATGACCAAGTTGTTGACGTCCATGTCATAGTTGTGTTCAGCGTTGGCAACTGCTGATTTCAACACTTTCTCAATGATCGGGGAAGCTGCTTTTGGTGTATGGCGCAAAATAGCGAACGCTTCGCCCACTTCTTTCCCGCGAATCAAGTCAATGACTAAGCGCGCTTTACGAGGAGCGATGCGAACGGTTCTTGCAACAGCTTTAGCTTGCATATCTAGAACCTCCTCTCATTACCGTTTCGTTTTCTTGTCATCGCCAGCATGGCCGCGGAACGTGCGCGTCGGCGCAAATTCGCCGAGTTTGTGCCCGACCATGTCTTCCGTGATGTAGACCGGAACATGTTTGCGGCCATCGTACACCGCGATCGTATGCCCGACAAACTGCGGGAAGATCGTCGAACGGCGAGACCACGTTTTGATCACTTGTTTTTGCCCTGTTGCATTCAGTTTTTCGATTTTTTTCATCAAATGCTCATCGCAAAACGGACCTTTTTTCAAGCTGCGACCCATAAGTGAACCTCCCTTCTGAATTGCGCTCGTTCATTATTTCTTGCGGCGACGGATGATGAATTTATCCGATTTGTTTTTCTTTTTGCGTGTTTTGTATCCAAGCGTCGGTTTGCCCCATGGTGTCATCGGCGATTTGCGTCCGATTGGCGCTTTCCCTTCACCACCGCCGTGCGGATGGTCAACCGGGTTCATAACCGAACCGCGAACTGTCGGGCGAATTCCCAACCAGCGGGCGCGTCCTGCTTTCCCGATGTTGACAAGTTCGTGTTGCTCGTTGCCGACTTCACCAACCGTTGCACGGCATTTGCCTAAAATCATGCGCACTTCGCCGGAAGCCAAACGAACGATGACGTATTTTCCTTCTTTCCCGAGCACTTGCGCCGACGTACCAGCTGCACGCACCAATTGCCCGCCGCGGCCCGGTTTCAGCTCAATGTTGTGGACGAGCGTACCGACTGGGATGTTCTCAAGCGGAAGCGCATTGCCGATTTTAATGTCCGCATCCGGACCGGACATGATTTCCATGCCGACTTTCAAGTTTTTCGGCGCGATAATGTAGCGTTTTTCACCGTCTGCATAGTTGATGAGCGCGATATTGGCAGAACGGTTCGGATCGTATTCAATCGTAGCAACGCGTCCTGGAATTCCGTCTTTGTCGCGTTTAAAGTCGATAATCCGATATTGGCGTTTATGGCCGCCGCCTTGATGGCGCACCGTAATTTTCCCTTGATTGTTGCGGCCCGCCTTTTTCTTTAACGGAGCAAGCAGCGATTTTTCCGGCTGATCCGTCGTAATTTCCGAGAAATCAAGCACCGTCATGCCGCGACGGCCGTTCGATGTCGGTTTGTACTTTTTGATCGCCATCGGAATGTCCCTCCTTCATCGTTTATGTTACACTTCAAACAGTTCGATCTCTTTGCTGTCCGGCGTCAGCGTGACGATCGCTTTGCGGCGGCGGTTCGTATAGCCGCTGTAGCGGCCGACGCGTTTAAATTTCCCTTTATAGTTCATGATGTTCACTTTGGCTACTTTAACGCCAAAAATTTTCTCGACGGCGTCTTTCACTTCCGTCTTGTTCGCTTTGACGTCGACCTCAAACGTATATTTTTTTTGCCCGATCAAATTCATTGTATTTTCCGTGATGATGGGGCGCTTAATAATGTCGCGAGGGTCTTTCATTATGCAAGCACCTCCTCTACTTTCTCCACGGCCGCCTTCGTAATGACGAGTTTGTCATGGTTGAGCACATCGAGCACATTGATGCCGTTGGCTGCCACCACTTTGACGCCAGGAATGTTGCGCGCCGACAGATATACATTCTCATTCAGCTCGTCGGTCACAATGAGTGCTTTCCGATCCACTGAGAGATTGTTTAAAATTTTGACCATTTCCTTCGTCTTCGGTGCTTCAAGCGACAATTGATCCAATACAACGATGTCGTTTTCGAGCACTTTCGAAGACAATGCCGATTTGATCGCTAAACGGCGAACTTTTTTCGGAAGTTTGTAGCTGTAGCTGCGCGGAACTGGACCAAAGACCGTACCGCCGCCGCGCCATTGCGGAGCGCGAATCGAACCTTGACGGGCGCGTCCTGTCCCTTTTTGGCGCCATGGCTTGCGGCCGCCGCCGCTCACTTCAGCGCGGTTTTTCGTTTTATGCGTTCCTTGACGCATCGAGGCGCGTTGCATAATCACTGCTTCGAACAACACATGCTTATTCGGTTCAATCCCAAAAACGGCGTCGTTCAACTCGATTTCGCCGACCGTCTGACCGTTTTGGTTGTATAATGCTACTTTTGGCATTACGTAGTTCCTCCTTTCTTGGCCGGATGTTATTTCGCCTTCTTCGCCGCTTTCACGGCGCTTTTGACGATGACTAAGCCTTTTCTCGGACCCGGCACATTGCCTTTAATGAGCAGCAAGTTGCGCTCCGGATCCACTTTCACGATTTTCAAGTTTTGGATCGTCACGCGCTCACCGCCCATGCGGCCCGGCAAGTTTTTCGTTTTGAAAACGCGGTTTGGCGCGATGGACCCCATCGAACCCGGACGGCGATGATAACGGGAACCGTGAGCCATTGGTCCGCGTGATTGACCGTGGCGTTTGATCGCCCCTTGGAAACCTTTCCCTTTCGAAATGCCCGTGACATCGACAATTTCGCCTTCGCTGAAAATGTCAACTTTCACTTCTTGGCCAACTTCATATTCATCGATGTTGGCGCCGCGGATTTCACGAATGAAGCGCTTAGGTGCCGTGTTCGCTTTGGCAGCATGGCCAATTTGCGGTTTATTGGCGCGTTTTTCGCTAATATCTTCAAAACCTAATTGGATCGCTTCGTAACCGTCGTTTTCGATCGTTTTCTTTTGCAGGACGACGTTCGGCGTCGCATGGATGACGGTTACCGGAATCAAATCGCCATTTTCCGCAAATATTTGCGTCATACCGATCTTTCTTCCTAAGATTCCTTTCGTCATGTGTCACACCTCCCAGTCGATCAAAGTTTAATTTCAATATCAACGCCCGACGGCAAATCGAGACGCATTAACGAATCAACCGTTTGCGGAGTCGGGTTGATGATGTCGATCAAACGTTTATGCGTCCGCATTTCGAATTGTTCACGGGAGTCTTTGTACTTATGAACGGCACGCAAGATCGTATACACCGTTCTTTCCGTCGGCAACGGGATCGGCCCCGACACTTTTGCCCCGGAACGTTTTGCGGTTTCCACAATTTTCTCCGCCGATTGGTCTAAAATTCGATGATCGTAAGCTTTTAAACGAATGCGAATTTTTTCTTTTGCCATTTGGTTTCCCTCCTTCTTCGCCTATTTTGAAAATAGACTTCTCCACGGAAATTTCCTGCACACCGCCGTGGCAAAGCGGCCGGGTGTGTCAGCAACCTTCCGCTTCATCGCAGTCAAAGACCAACATTTGATATTATACTGGTATGTAAGCAAGATTGCAAGTGATTTCTTTGCTTTTCCCACACTTCTTCTATTATACATAGCCGCCATCCCGTTTTCAACACAGCCGCCAATCTGACGGTCAAGATGGCATCAAAAAAAGGATGTCCATTGCTGGACACCCTTTTTTGCCGTGATTACTCGATGATTTCCGATACAGAGCCAGCGCCGACCGTACGGCCGCCTTCGCGGATCGAGAATTTCGTACCTTCTTCGATCGCGATCGGGGCGATCAGTTCCACCGTCATTTCAACGTTGTCGCCAGGCATAACCATTTCGACGCCTTCCGGAAGCGTGATAATGCCCGTTACGTCCGTCGTACGGAAGTAGAATTGCGGACGGTAGTTCGAGAAGAACGGAGTATGGCGTCCGCCTTCTTCTTTCGTCAGGACGTATACTTGCGCTTTGAATTTCGTGTGCGGCGTGATCGAACCAGGTTTCGCCAATACTTGGCCGCGCTCGACTTCATCACGAGATACGCCGCGGAGAAGCGCACCGATGTTGTCGCCGGCTTCCGCTTGATCGAGAAGTTTGCGGAACATTTCTACACCCGTAACGGTCGTCGTTTTCGGCTCATCCGACAAACCGATGATTTCAACCGGGTCGCCAACTTTCAACGTACCGCGTTCAACACGGCCTGTTGCAACCGTACCGCGGCCCGTGATCGAGAAGACGTCCTCGATTGGCATCATGAACGGTTTGTCCACTTCACGTTGCGGCGTCGGGATGTATTCGTCAACCGCATTCATCAGTTCAATGATTTTTTCTTCCCATTGCGGGTCGCCTTCAAGCGCTTTTAATGCCGAACCTTTGATGACCGGCACTTCATCGCCTGGGAAGTCGTATTCAGAGAGAAGATCGCGAACTTCCATTTCAACAAGTTCAAGCAATTCTTCGTCGTCCACCATGTCGCATTTGTTCAAGAATACAACGATGTACGGAACACCGACTTGGCGGGAGAGAAGAATGTGTTCGCGCGTTTGCGGCATCGGACCGTCAGCCGCCGATACAACAAGGATCGCGCCGTCCATTTGCGCCGCGCCCGTGATCATGTTTTTAACGTAGTCAGCGTGGCCTGGGCAGTCAACGTGCGCATAGTGGCGAGCATCTGTTTCATACTCGACGTGCGCCGTCGAAATCGTAATCCCGCGTTCACGCTCTTCCGGAGCAGCGTCGATTTGGTCGTACGCTTTTGCTTCGGCTTTGCCTTGTTTCGCCAAAACCGTCGTGATCGCAGCTGTCAACGTCGTTTTCCCGTGGTCAACGTGGCCGATCGTGCCAATGTTGACGTGCGGTTTCGTGCGCTCAAATTTCGCTTTAGCCATGAGAGATATCCTCCTTAAAAGTAAGATATGAATTTATATGGTTGGGTAAGTATAGGATGCTTGGGAACAAAATGTTCCCAAGTCTTACTTACATAAGTATTTATAGCGAAACTAGCAAGAGAAATCAATTATTCGCCTTTATTTTTTTTGATAATTTCATCGGCGATGTTTTTCGGAACTTCTTCATAGTGGTCAAACACCATCGAGAACGTTCCGCGTCCTTGCGTGTTCGAACGGAGCGATGTCGCATAACCAAACATTTCAGCCATCGGCACCATCGCCCGGACGACTTGGGCGTTGCCGCGCGCTTCCATCCCCTCGATGCGGCCGCGACGGGACGTGATGTCGCCCATGATGTCACCGAGGTACTCTTCAGGGATGACGACTTCGACTTTCATGATCGGTTCCAAAAGAACCGGATCGCACTTCGTCGCGGCGTTTTTCAATGCCAAGGAAGCAGCGATTTTGAATGCCATTTCGCTCGAGTCGACATCGTGGTACGATCCGTCGAACAGCTTCGCTTTAATGTCGACAACCGGATAGCCGGCTAAGACGCCGTTTTGCATCGCTTCTTCCAATCCAGCTTGGACGGCCGGCACATACTCTTTCGGAACAACCCCACCGACGATGGCGTTCTCGAATTCGAAGCCTTTGCCGCGCTCGTTCGGCGAGAATTCGATCCAAACGTGGCCGTATTGACCGCGGCCGCCGGATTGACGGATGAATTTGCCTTCGACTTGCGCCGATTTGCGGAACGTTTCGCGGTAGGCAACTTGCGGCGCCCCGACGTTCGCTTCGACTTTGAACTCGCGGCGCATCCGGTCGACGATGATGTCAAGATGCAACTCGCCCATTCCGGAGATGATCGTTTGGCCCGTTTCCGGGTCGGTGTGAGCGCGGAAAGTCGGGTCTTCTTCTTGCAATTTTTGCAGCGCTTGGCTCATTTTGTCTTGATCGGCTTTCGACTTCGGCTCGATTGCCACCGAAATGACCGGTTCTGGGAATTGCATCGACTCTAAAATGACAGGATGCTTGTCATCACATAGAGTATCACCGGTCGCCGTATCTTTTAAACCTACCGCTGCGGCAATATCACCGGCATAGACTTTCGAAATTTCTTGACGGTGGTTCGCGTGCATTTGCAGCAAGCGGCCGATCCGTTCGCGCTTCCCTTTCGTCGTGTTCATCACATATGAACCGGAATCAAGCGTTCCAGAGTAGACGCGAATAAACGTCAATTTCCCGACATACGGGTCAGTCATGATTTTAAATGCCAAAGCGGCAAACGGAGCGTCATCGCTTGCTTCACGTGTCACTTCTTCTTCGGTATCCGGAACGACGCCGCGAATCGCCGGGATGTCAACCGGAGACGGCAAGTAGTCGACAACGCCGTCAAGAAGCAGCTGAACACCTTTGTTTTTGAATGCCGAGCCGCAGAAGACCGGGAAGAATTCAACGCTGATCGTCGCTTTGCGGATCGCGGCCTTCAGCTCTTCCGCCGTGATTTCTTCTCCTTCCAAATATTTCATCATTAATTCTTCGTCCAGCTCAGCGACCGCCTCAATCAGCTTGTTATGGTACTCTTCTGCCATATCGCGGTATTCTTCCGGAATGTCAATGCGCTCAATGTTTTTGCCAAGCTCATCATGGTAATGGTACGCGCACATTTCAACCAAGTCGATAATGCCGGAGAATTGATCTTCAGCACCGATCGGCAGTTGCACCGGATGGGCGTTCGCTTGCAGGCGGTCATGGAGCGTTTTCACCGAATACAAGAAATCGGCGCCGATTTTATCCATTTTGTTGACGAACACGATCCGTGGGACGCCATATGTCGTCGCTTGGCGCCAAACGGTTTCCGTTTGCGGTTCAACACCCGATTGCGCGTCTAAGACCGTGATGGCCCCGTCCAATACGCGCAACGAACGCTCAACCTCGACCGTAAAGTCGACGTGCCCCGGCGTGTCGATGATATTGATGCGATGGCCTTTCCATTGCGCCGTTGTCGCCGCCGACGTGATCGTAATTCCGCGCTCTTGTTCTTGTTCCATCCAGTCCATCGTGGCCGCACCTTCATGCACTTCCCCGATTTTATGAACGCGGCCGGTATAGAACAAGATCCGTTCCGTCGTCGTCGTTTTCCCGGCGTCAATGTGCGCCATAATCCCTATGTTGCGAGTCTTTTCCAAGGAGAACTCTCTTGCCATAGTGGTTATTTTCTCCTTCCTTCAAATATGAAATATAAGTAGATGGCGCCGCCATCGATGGCGCAATCCCCTTGTCTTTGAAGTTGTCCCACGCGCGACCGGAAAGGCCGCAATATATAGGAAGATAGGTGAATAGGCAACCGCAGTGCCTCCTCACCTATTTCCTTTAGGCGGCGCTCCTTACCAGCGGTAATGGGCAAATGCGCGGTTCGCTTCAGCCATTTTATGTGTATCTTCGCGTTTTTTCACCGCTGCACCCGTGTTGTTGGCAGCGTCCATAATTTCATTTGCCAAGCGCTCTTCCATCGTTTTTTCGTTGCGAAGACGTGCATATTGCACGAGCCAGCGCAAACCGAGAGAAACGCGGCGGTCCGGACGAACCTCGACCGGAACTTGGTAGTTCGCCCCACCAACGCGGCGAGCGCGCACTTCCAACACCGGCATCACGTTTTTCAACGCTTGCTCAAACACTTCCATTGGATCTTTACCCGTGCGCTCACGGATAATATCAAACGCGGTGTAAAGAATTTTTTGCGCTTTTGATTTTTTGCCGTCGATCATAATTTTATTGATCAAACGGGTAACAAGCTTCGAATTGTAAATTGGATCCGGCAGTACGTCACGTTTAGCAACAGGGCCTCTACGTGGCATAGTGTTTCCTCCCTTCAGGAAAACATTCTCTTCATTTCATTATTTTTTCGCTGCTTTTGGTTTTTTCGCGCCGTATTTCGAACGACCTTGCATCCGGTTCGCTACGCCTGCAGCATCCAGCGCCCCACGGATAATATGGTAGCGTACCCCCGGCAAGTCTTTGACACGTCCGCCGCGGATGAGCACAACGCTGTGTTCTTGCAAGTTATGGCCGATCCCCGGAATGTACGCCGTAACTTCAATCCCATTTGTCAAGCGGACACGGGCGTATTTCCGCAACGCCGAGTTCGGTTTTTTCGGCGTCATCGTGCCGACACGCGTGCAAACGCCGCGTTTTTGCGGAGACGACACATTCGTTTGCTCTTTTTTGAAGCTGTTATACCCTTTGTTCAACGCAGGGGATTTCGATTTCACGACTTTTTTCTCGCGTCCTTTGCGGACCAATTGGTTGATTGTAGGCATGAAAAGATCCTCCTTTCGCATGTATCGTTTAAGCCCACATATCCAGGTGGTTCATCGTTTATGCAAATAAAGGTTTTAGGGGAGAAAGGCAAAACGTTACCGAAGGATCGCCACTGCAGCCGCACCGACTTGGATTTTGCACGCCTTGCCAAGCTTTTTCATCGAATCGACTTTTGTGACCGGCACGTTTGCCTCATTGGCGGCGGCGGTCACTTTTTCGATGATCGGCAAGTCGGCATCCTCCGCCACGATCACTTCCGCTGCTTTCCCTTCCTTTAAAGCCCTTATCGTTTGTTTGGTTCCAATGACAATTTTTCCAGCCTGTAATACTTTTTCATAAGACATGTAACATATCCTCCAAAGTACCAGGTTGTTGGAACACCTTTATTAGACTACCATTTTCTTTGTCGATTGTCAACTGGATTTTTCATTAGATGATGGCCGGCCAAGGAGCGCCTTAGCCGGCCGCTTGGCTCGCGTTATTTGGACGACACCGTGTCGCCAGCCGTTTCCTTTTTGACGGCCGGCTTCACTTTCCGGTAGCGGGCCATACCGGTTCCAGCCGGGACGAGTTTGCCGATAATGACGTTTTCTTTTAAGCCAAGCAGTTCATCACGTTTTCCTTTGATCGCTGCATCGGTCAAGACGCGCGTCGTTTCTTGGAACGAAGCAGCAGACAAGAATGAATCCGTCTCAAGCGACGCTTTCGTGATGCCAAGCAACACCTGGCGGGCCGTCGCCGGCCGTTTCCCTTCGCGAAGAGCTTTGGCGTTGACATCGGTAAACTGGTGAACATCCAAAAGCGTACCCGGCAGCACATCGGTGTCGCCGGCATCGATGACGCGCACTTTGCGCAACATTTGCCGCACCATGACCTCGATATGCTTGTCGCTGATTTCTACCCCTTGCATCCGGTACACTTTTTGCACTTCGCGGAGCAAGTACTCTTGCACGGATGTAATATCGCGCACGCGCAACAACTGTTTCGGGTCGACCGAGCCTTCTGTCAGCTCTTGGCCGCGTTCGACGCGCTGACCTTCTTCGACTTTCAGCCGCGCATTGTACGGCGCTACATATGTCCGCGTTTCAACCTCACCTTGCACGACAACTTCATATTGGTTGTCACGCGTTTTGTTAATCGAGATGACCGTGCCGTCAATTTCCGAAATGACCGCTTGCCCTTTCGGGTTGCGCGCTTCAAACAGCTCTTGCACCCGTGGCAAACCTTGAGTGATATCGTCGCCGGCGACGCCGCCTGTATGGAACGTCCGCATTGTCAGCTGCGTGCCCGGCTCGCCGATCGACTGAGCGGCGATAATGCCGACGGCTTCGCCAACTTCGACGTCCATGCCGGTCGCCATGTTGCGGCCGTAACATTTTTTGCAGACGCCATGGCGCGTGTTGCAGGCGAATACGGAGCGAATCCATACTTCCGTAATGCCGGCTTTCATGATCTCATTGGCGATATCTTCGGTGATCATCTCGTCTTTGCGGACGATCACTTCGCCCGTTTCCGGATGGCGCACCGTTTTGTGCGCATAGCGGCCGACAAGCCGCTCTTCAAGCTTGACGACAACTTCCGTGCCATCCGTCAGCGCCCGCGCCAAAATGCCGCGGTCGGTGCCGCAATCTTCTTCGCGGACGATGACGTCTTGGGCCACGTCGACAAGGCGGCGCGTGAGATAGCCTGAGTCGGCCGTTTTGAGCGCCGTATCCGCCAATCCTTTTCGCGCGCCGTGCGTCGAGATAAAGTATTCCAATACCGTCAAGCCTTCGCGGAACGACGACTTGATCGGCAGCTCAATGATCCGGCCGGCCGGGTTGGCCATCAAACCGCGCATCCCCGCAAGCTGCGTAAAGTTCGACGCGTTCCCGCGCGCTCCGGAATCGCTCATCATAAAGATCGGGTTGCGTTTATCAAGCGACTTCATCAACCGGTCTTGAATTTTGTCTTTCGCCGCGCTCCAGATGGAGATGACGCGCTCGTACCGCTCTTCGTCCGTAATTAAGCCGCGGCGGAACTGCTTCAAAACCGTATCGACTTTCGCTTGCGCTTCATCCAAAATTTCTTGTTTTTCCGGCAGGACGACGATATCGGCCACGCCGATCGTGATGCCGGCCTTCGTCGAATATTGGAAGCCAAGGTCTTTCATGCGGTCGAGCATCTTCGATGTTTCGGTGATTTTGAACCGTTTGAACACTTCAGCGATAATTTGCCCGAGCACTTTTTTCTTAAACGGCGGCACGAGTTCGCGCTTGCGAATTTCTTCGCGCACGTTGACCCCTTTGTCAAGGAAGTACTTGTCCGGCGTCCGCCCTTCAATGTTTTCCGTCGTCGGCTCGTTGATGTACGGGAACGAATTCGGCAAAATTTCGTTGAAAATGAGCTTTCCGACGGTCGTTAAGAGCAGCTTGTTGTTTTGCTCTTCGGTAAACGTTTCGTTTTTCAGCGAACCGGCATGAATGGCGATGCGCGAATGGAGATGGACGTAGCCGTTATGGTAAGCAAGCAGCGCCTCGTCCGTGTCTTTGAACACCATGCCTTCGCCGATGGCTCCCTCGCGCTCCATCGTCAAGTAGTAGTTGCCCAACACCATGTCTTGTGATGGTGTCACGACCGGCTTCCCGTCTTTCGGGTTCAAAATGTTTTGCGCCGCCAACATCAACAAGCGCGCTTCGGCTTGCGCCTCAGCCGACAGCGGCACGTGCACCGCCATTTGGTCGCCGTCAAAGTCAGCGTTGTACGCCGTGCAAACAAGCGGATGAAGACGGATCGCCCGCCCTTCCACAAGCGTTGGTTCAAACGCCTGAATGCCGAGACGGTGCAGCGTCGGAGCGCGGTTTAACAGCACCGGATGTTCTTTGATGACATCTTCAAGCACATCCCACACTTCCGGATGGACGCGCTCGATTTTCCGTTTCGCGCTTTTAATGTTATGCGCCAACCCCCGCTCCACAAGCTCCTTCATGACGAACGGCTTGAACAACTCTAGCGCCATTTCTTTCGGCAGCCCGCATTGATACATTTTTAAGTTTGGGCCGACGACGATGACGGAGCGGCCGGAATAATCAACGCGTTTGCCGAGCAAGTTTTGCCGGAAGCGCCCTTGCTTCCCTTTCAGCATGTGGGAAAGCGATTTTAACGGACGGTTCCCCGGACCGGTCACCGGACGGCCGCGGCGGCCGTTATCGATCAAAGCATCAACCGCCTCTTGCAGCATCCGCTTCTCATTTTGGACGATAATGTTCGGCGCACCGAGATCAAGCAGCCGTTTCAGCCGGTTGTTACGGTTGATGACGCGGCGGTACAAATCGTTCAAATCCGATGTTGCAAACCGCCCGCCGTCAAGCTGAACCATCGGGCGCAACTCCGGCGGAATGACCGGCAGTACATCAAGCACCATCCATGCCGGGTCGTTCCCTGAACTGCGGAACGCTTCAAGCACTTCAAGCCGCTTAATGATGCGGGCGCGCCGTTGCCCTTGCGCCGTTTTCAGCTCTTCTTTCAGCGCGGCTACCTCTTTATCCAAATCAATGTCTTGGAGCAGCTTTTTGATCGCCTCCGCCCCCATCGACGCTTGGAACGATTGACCGTACTTCTCGCGATAGGCGCGGTATTCCTTTTCCGACAACAGCTGCTTTTTCTCAAGCGGCGTATCACCCGGGTCGGTGACGACATAGGATGCAAAATAAATGACCTCTTCGAGCGCCCGCGGCGACATGTCAAGAACCAACCCCATCCGGCTCGGGATGCCTTTGAAATACCAGATATGCGAAACCGGGGCAGCCAGCTCGATATGGCCCATCCGTTCGCGGCGGACTTTCGAGCGCGTCACTTCGACGCCGCAACGGTCGCAGACGACGCCTTTGTAGCGAACGCGTTTATATTTGCCGCAATGGCATTCCCAGTCTTTCGTCGGACCGAAAATGCGCTCGCAAAACAAGCCGTCTTTTTCCGGCTTTAACGTCCGATAGTTGATTGTCTCTGGCTTTTTGACTTCGCCATACGACCAAGAACGAATTTTCTCCGGGGAAGCGAGCCCAATTTTCATGTACTCAAATTTATTGACATCCAGCAAGGGGTATACCTCCCTTTTTGATCCGTCGGTTTTCCGTTCCCTCAAGCGGCCAATGGCGGGGAACAGCTCCCCGCCTGGCCGTTATGGCCGGTTTATTCTTTCGTCACCGCATCTTTCTCTTCGCCGGCTTCTTCCCGTTCGGCCGGTTTGACGTCCACCATGATGGCATCCGGTGCATGGTCATCATCATCATCAAAGTTTTCCATGTTGATTTCTTGTTCATCGCTCGTCAAAATCGTGACGTCCATGCCCAAGCTTTGCAGCTCTTTGATCAACACTTTAAACGACTCCGGCACACCCGGCTCCGGAATGTTTTCCCCTTTGACGATCGCCTCGTACGTTTTGACACGGCCGACGACATCGTCGGACTTGACGGTCAAAATTTCTTGCAGCGTGTATGCCGCCCCATACGCCTCAAGCGCCCATACTTCCATCTCACCAAAGCGCTGGCCGCCGAACTGCGCCTTGCCGCCAAGCGGCTGTTGAGTGACAAGCGAGTACGGGCCGGTCGAGCGAGCGTGGAGTTTGTCGTCGACCATGTGGGCAAGCTTGATCATGTACATGATCCCGACCGACACGCGGTTGTCAAACGGTTCGCCCGTCCGCCCGTCATACAGCACCGTTTTGGCATCGCGCGCCATGCCGGCTTCTTCGAGGATGTTCCAAACGTCTTCCTCCGTCGCCCCGTCAAAGACCGGGGAGGCGATGTGCAGGCCGAGTTTTTTCGCCGCCATGCCAAGGTGCAGCTCAAATACTTGCCCGATGTTCATCCGCGACGGAACGCCGAGTGGGTTTAACATGATGTCAATCGGCGTGCCATCCGGCAAGAAGGGCATATCTTCCTCCGGCAAAATGCGGGAAATAACCCCTTTGTTTCCGTGGCGACCTGCCATTTTGTCGCCCTCGGAAATTTTCCGCTTTTGCACAATATAGACGCGCACCAGTTGATTGACACCCGGCGGAAGCTCGTCGCCGTCTTCGCGGTTGAACACTTTCACGTCAAGGACGATGCCGCCGCCGCCGTGCGGGACGCGCAACGACGTATCACGCACCTCGCGCGCTTTTTCGCCGAAGATCGCGTGCAAAAGCCGCTCTTCCGCCGTCAGCTCGGTCATTCCTTTTGGCGTCACTTTGCCGACGAGCAAGTCGCCGTCTTTCACTTCTGCGCCGATGCGGACGATGCCGCGTTCATCCAAGTTTTTCAGCGCATCCTCGCCGACGTTTGGAATGTCGCGCGTAATTTCTTCAGGACCGAGTTTCGTATCGCGCGATTCGGCTTCATACTCTTCAATATGAATGGATGTATACACGTCTTCTTTGACGAGCCGTTCGCTCATGATGATCGCGTCTTCGTAGTTGTAACCGTCCCATGTCATAAAGGCGACAAGCACATTGCGGCCAAGCGCCAATTCGCCCTTATCCATCGACGGGCCATCGGCCAAAATTTCGCCCTTCTCAACGATATCGCCTTTTTTCACGATCGGCCGCTGGTTGTAGCACGTGCCTTGGTTCGAACGAACGAATTTCAGCAACCGATATTTATCTAGATCACCCTTGACTTCTTTGCCGTCCACTTCAATCAGCCGACGCACCCAAATTTCCTTTGCTTCGACGCGCTCGACGATGCCGCGGTGCTTGCAAATGACCGCTGCGCCCGAGTCTTTCGCCGAAACATACTCCATCCCCGTGCCAACGATCGGCGCTTCCGGTTCCAACAGCGGCACGGCTTGCCGCTGCATGTTCGCTCCCATCAGCGCGCGGTTCGAGTCGTCGTTTTCCAAAAATGGGATGCACGCTGTCGCTGCCGAGACGACTTGCTTCGGCGAAACGTCCATGTAGTCGACGCGATCGCGCTTGACGACGATGTTCTCGCCGCGGAAACGGGCGACAACGTTTTCTTCAAGGAACGTGCCGTCCTCCGCAAGCGGTACGTTCGCCTGTGCTACAACGTAATTGTCCTCTTCATCGGCTGTCAAATAATCGATTTGGTCCGTCACCCGCCCTGTTTCCGGATCGACGCGCCGGTATGGCGTTTCAATAAAGCCGAACTTGTTCACTTTCGCGTAAGTGGACAGCGAGTTGATGAGTCCGATGTTCGGACCTTCCGGCGTTTCAATCGGACACATCCGCCCGTAGTGCGAATAGTGAACGTCGCGCACCTCAAACCCAGCGCGCTCACGTGTCAATCCGCCAGGGCCAAGCGCGGACAGACGCCGCTTGTGCGTCAGTTCGGCCAATGGGTTCGTTTGATCCATGAACTGTGACAGCTGCGAGCTGCCGAAAAACTCTTTGATCGCCGCGATCACTGGGCGGATGTTGATCAGCTGCTGCGGCGTAATCGTGTTCGTATCTTGGATCGACATGCGCTCGCGCACGACGCGCTCCATGCGCGACAGGCCGATGCGGAATTGGTTTTGCAATAGTTCGCCGACCGAACGGAGGCGGCGGTTGCCTAAATGGTCGATGTCATCCGTATCGCCGACGCCGTGGAGCAAGTTGAAGAAATAGCTGATCGACGCAATGATGTCAGCCGGTGTAATATGTTTGACATCCTCGGCGATGAAGCCGTTGCCGATGACGTTGATCACTTTTTCGCCATCCGGGTCATTCGGGGCATAAATTTTGATCGTTTGCACCGAAATGTCCCCGTCCACCACCCCTTCGGCCGGGCGGTATGTCTGTAAGCCGACCCCTTTTTCCAAATACGGGAGCAGGCGATTCAGCGTTCGGCGGTCGATCATCGCTCCAGCTTCGGCGATGACTTCCTTGGTTTCGGGATCAATGATCGTTTCCGCGAGCCGCTGATTGAACAGGCGGTTTTTAATATGAAGTTTTTTATTGATTTTATAACGGCCTACGCTCGCCAAGTCATAGCGCTTCGGATCAAAAAAGCGCGACGCCAGCAAATTTTTCGCATTCTCAAGCGTCGGCGGCTCTCCCGGACGAAGACGCTCGTAAATTTCAATCAACGCTTTTTCCGTGCTGTCGGTATTATCTTTTTCAAGCGTATTGCGCAAGTATTCGTTGTCACCGAGCAGATCGATGATTTCTTGGTCGGAGCTGAACCCAAGCGCACGGAGAAGCACCGTAACCGGCAGTTTACGGGTGCGGTCGATGCGAACGTAAACGACGTCTTTCGCATCGGTTTCATATTCAAGCCATGCGCCGCGGTTCGGAATCACTGTCGCCGAGTAGCCGCGTTTGCCGTTTTTATCAACTTTGTCGCTGTAATAGACGCTTGGCGAGCGGACGAGCTGGGAAACGATGACGCGTTCCGCCCCATTGATAATAAACGTTCCGGTTTCCGTCATGAGCGGAAAATCGCCCATAAACACGTCTTGTTCCTTCACTTCGCCCGTTTCTTTATTGATCAGGCGAACTTTGACGCGAAGCGGCGCCGCATATGTAACGTCGCGTTCTTTCGCCTCTTCGACCGTATATTTCGGTTCTCCTAAACTATAGTCGATAAATTCAAGCGAGAGATTGCCGGAAAAGTCTTCAATCGGGGAAATTTCCCTAAACATTTCCCGCAACCCTTCATCGAGAAACCATTGGTAGGAGGACGTTTGAATTTCGATCAAGTTCGGCAATTCCAGCACTTCGCTGATGCGTGCATAGCTTCTGCGTTGGCGGTGTCGCCCGTATTGAACTAGTCGGCCTGTCAAGAGTGATTCACCCCTCAAATGTAGACATTAGTGAAAACCGGAACCGGAACAGCTCCATCATCCGCTCTGCTCAGCAATCAATGCCTTCAAGGCGGACTGGCCGCTCCGTCATTCCGGGGCAAAGCACTAGGCATGCATGCAGCCGGCCCCCGCCATCCGGGCGGAAACGGCTTCGTTGCGTGCACCGCCGTTTCATTTAGGGGATTTAACACGCTCCCGGCGCGAGGAAACCAGGCGTTGAGTTGAATGGAGAAAAAAAGAAAATGGTTTCTATTCCAATAGAAAACCATATGGTTCGTTGTTTATTGATTTTATCATTGTTTCCATTGCGTCCAAAATTATACGTCATCCCCTCTGCACGGGAAATGTGCATATTTAGCATTTTATAATGCTACCACAATAAAAAAACGGTGTCAACATTTTTTCGCCTTTATGATATAATATCCTTTTTTCTTCGCGACGACTTCTACAGCGGGAAAGCATTCGTTCAGCTTTTGCAAGGCCGATGGGGCGCCTTGCTTTTTTTGAATGACGACCCATAGCTCGCCATGATCAAGCAGATGATCGCGGCTTTGTTCAAAAATCGCGTAAACGACCCGTTTGCCAGCCCGGATCGGCGGATTGGTGACGACCGCTGCAAATCGCTGTTCTCCGACTTCCGAAAAAAGATCGCTTTTGTAAATCACCGCATTGTCAATCCCGTTTGCCTGCTTGTTTTCCTGCGCCAGTTCGAGCGCCCGCTCGTTGACATCAATCATGTGAACGCGCCGGTTTGGAAACGATTTGGCCAAGGCAAGCCCGATCGGCCCATATCCGCAGCCGACATCCAACAAATCCCCAGCCACTCCCGGCTCCTCGAACGTTTCAATTAACAGGCGTGTGCCAAAGTCGACTTCGCGCTTTGAAAACACTCCGCTGTCGGTCGTAAAGCGGAATTCATGCCCCCGCAACACGTACGTCCACGTTTGCGGGTTTCGCTCCGACTTCGGATTGACTGAGTAATAATGCTCGCTCATCATCATCCCCTCCTCCTTGTCGACAGGCTGCACTGCCTTCCGTTATATAGTGTAACAAAAAAGAGGCCGTCCCTTGCTTCGGGCAAGCCTCTTTTTTCAATGGCGCAGCCATTACTTGATTTCGACTTTCGCGCCAGCTTCTTCGAGTTTTGCTTTGATTTCTTCTGCTTCTTCTTTCGCAATGCCTTCTTTGATCGGCTTCGGGGTGTTGTCGACCAAGTCTTTCGCTTCTTTCAGGCCGAGGCCAGTGATTTCGCGAACGACTTTGATGACTTTGATTTTTTGCGCGCCGGCGTCGGCAAGAATGACGTCGAATTCCGTTTTTTCTGCCGCTGCTTCAGCGCCAGCTGCTGCGCCGCCCGCGACAACAACCGGAGCCGCAGCTGTTACGCCGAATTCCTCTTCAATTGCTTTGACTAATTCATTTAATTCCAATACCGTCATGTTTTTCACAGCTTCGATGATTTGTTCTTTCGTCATCACAACTTCCTCCTTTGTTTTCTGAATGATTGTTAAGCACATATCGATGCGCCATTACGCGCCTTGTTCCTCTTGCTTGTCAGCCACCGCTTTAATCGCAAGCGCAAAGTTGCGGATCGGGGCTTGAAGAACGCTAAGCAACATCGAAAGCAACCCTTCGCGGGACGGGAGTTTCGCCAACGCATCGATTTCTTCTTTGCTGGCGATGTTCCCTTCGATGACGCCGCCTTTGATTTCCAATGCTTCATGCGTTTTCGCAAACTCGCTTAAAATTTTTGCCGGCGCCACGACATCTTCATTGCTGAAGGCGATGGCATTTGGACCGGTGAACACTTCATCCAGTCCTTCCAAGCCGACTTCCGCGAGCGCCCGGCGGGTCAAGGTGTTTTTGTACACTTTAAACTCGACGCCTGCCTCGCGCAGCTGTTTGCGCAACTCGGTCATTTCCGCCACGTTCAAGCCGCGGTAATCAACGATGACGGTTGCCTTGCTGGCCCGGAATTTGTCTGCGATTTCCGCGACCACTTGTTTTTTCAGTTCAATCGCGCTCGACACGTCCTGCACCTCCTGTAAGGAAAATGAGAGAATACCACTTATACCGTCTGCTCAATAAAAAACCTCCATGCCGCGTAGACATGGAGGTGTCGTTCAACGCACCGCCGCTCGTCCCCGACGCAGGGCGCGCTGTTCTATCGTCCACATACCTCGGTAGGAAATTAAGCCTCAAACAGGCACCTACTGTCTACGGTACAAATGATATTCATTTGTTCAGCCAAATGGCATTTTAACAGACGGACAAACAAAAGTCAACGGTTATTGTGCAACAGCAACCGTGGACGGGTCAACCTTGATGCCAGGGCCCATTGTGGATGTAATCGTGACGTTTTTCACGTACGTCCCTTTTGCCGCCGCCGGTTTGGCTTTCAAAATTGCTTCATAGACGGCTGCGAAGTTTTCAGCCAATTTCTCGTTGTCAAACGACACTTTGCCGATCGGAACGTGGATGTTGCCCGCTTTGTCGACGCGGTATTCCACTTTACCAGCCTTGATTTCTTGCACCGCTTTTGCTACGTCAAACGTGACTGTTCCGGTTTTCGGGTTTGGCATCAACCCTTTCGGCCCTAAAATGCGGCCGAGTTTCCCGACTTCACCCATCATGTCCGGCGTAGCAACAACGACATCAAAGTCAAACCAACCTTGCTGGATTTTGTTGATATATTCTGTATCGCCGACATAGTCAGCGCCAGCCGCTTCTGCTTCTTTCGCTTTTTCCCCTTTCGCGAACACCAACACGCGCGCCACTTTCCCTGTGCCGTGCGGCAGGACGACGGCGCCGCGAATTTGTTGGTCCGCTTTTTTCGGGTCGACGCCCAAACGGAACGCCACTTCCACCGTGGCATCGAATTTCGCGATGTTCGTTTTTTTCACGAGCTCGATTGCTTCAGCAATCGGGTATGCTTTGGAGCGGTCGACGAGTTTCAATGCTTCTAAGTATTTCTTTCCTCTTTTCGGCATGTGAAAAATCCTCCTCGGTTGTGGTTTTAGCGGAAAAACCTCCCACATTGAACGTTCTTCGCTTCTTTCGAAAACGAAGAAGCGGACGGATGCCCATTCATCAGGCCCGTCTTGCTGTTTTTGTTCATGGAGAGAGAGGTTGCCCAATGACGCAACCTCCCCTACAAACGACGCACCGGCTTTAGTCTTCAATCACAATGCCCATGCTGCGGGCCGTGCCTTCGATCATGCGCATGGCCGCCTCAATGCTCGCCGCATTCAAATCCGGCATTTTCAGCTCAGCGATCTCACGCACTTTGTCGCGTTTAATTGTCGCCACTTTGTTGCGGTTCGGTTCGCCGGAGCCCGATTCAATGCCCGCCGCTTTTTTCAGCAATACAGCGGCTGGCGGCGTTTTCGTGATGAATGTAAATGAACGGTCTTCAAAAACCGTAATTTCAACCGGAATGATCAACCCTGCTTGGTCCGCCGTGCGGGCATTAAACTCTTTGCAAAACGCCATAATATTGACACCGGCTTGACCCAACGCAGGACCTACTGGCGGCGCCGGATTCGCTTTCCCTGCAGGAATTTGCAGTTTGACGACCTTGATTACTTTTTTCGCCACGAGACACACCTCCTTAAGTCCGTGATGTGGTATTAGGGATTGCCCCTCCCACTCATCCGGCTCCGGTCTACTGAGCCGTTTTCCTATCTCCCGTTCAGTTGAGAGGATCAGCGTAAAAACAAAACGGCTCCCTTATACAAGTGTATAAGTTCACCGCCATATGTCTCCGTTTAAGAGACATACTGACTTTAAAATAGTATCACTTTTCCCTATCAATTGCAAGTTCTTTATCCATTAGATTTTTTCTATTTGCGAAAACTCAAGCTCCACCCGTGTTTCACGCCCAAACATATCGACAAGCAGCTTCACTTTATGTTTATCCGGGTCAATCGCTTCAATTTTCCCTGTAAAGTTCGCAAACGGACCTTCTTTGATCCGCACCGTTTCATTTACCTCATAGTCTACGTCAACCTCGGCAAGCGGCATGCCCATCCGCTTCAAGATCATTTTTACTTCTTCCTCCATAAGCGGCGTCGGTTTCGAACCAGCTCCGCTTGAGCCGACAAATCCAGTGACGCCCGGCGTGTTGCGCACGACATACCATGAGTCATCCGTCATGACCATCTCAACGAGCACATAGCCAGGGAACACTTTCTTTTTCGTCGTTTTCCGTTTTCCGTTTTTGACGTCCGTCTCCGTCTCTTCCGGAACGACGACGCGAAAAATTTTATCTTGCATTCCCATCGATTCGACGCGTTTTTCCAAATTGGCTTTCACTTTGTTTTCATATCCCGAATATGTATGGACAACATACCAGTTTTTCTCCATCAACAAGCCTCCCCAAGGCGGTTTTCGTTTTATTTTTTGCGCAAAACAAAAACCCGTTGCCGGGTTCCATACGCGCACGATTATCTTTCATTATAACATATCCTTCGTCCGCTTATTCAAACACGAGGCGAATCAACTCAGAAATGCCGAGGTCCACAACGGCAAAAAAGACGGTGAAAAACGCCACCGTGGCCAACACGACCGCCGTGTAGTTCACTAACTCCTTCCGGTTTGGCCAACTCACTTTTTTCAGCTCGCGTACGACTTCTTTTAAAAAGTTGATTACTCGCTGCATCACTCGTACCTCCATCATCGTTCAAAACTATCTCCACCGTCTATTTCGTTTCACGATGGATTGTATGCTTGTTGCATGTTGAGCAAAACTTGTTGGCCATAAGGCGCTCACCAAGGCGACGTATTTGTTTTGCTGCCGTATAGTTTCGGCTTCCGCACTGCGCGCAAGCCAGCGTCACTTTTTGGCGCATCAGCATTCCACCGTTCCTTCGAGATGTCCATAAAAATTTATCATATTGGCTGTTTCGCTGTCAATGACATCTTTTGATGCGGCGGCACGATGCCTACAAACTGATCTCGCGGTATTCCAAATATTTCTCGAGCTTCCGCTTGACGCGTTGCAACGCGTTGTCGATCGACTTGACATGGCGGTTCAGCTCTTCGGAAATTTCCTGGTATGAGCGTCCATCCAAATACAAAGCGAGCACTTTCCGCTCGAGGTCGCTGAGCAGTTCCGCCATCTTTAGTTCAATATCATCGACTTCCTCGCGGTTGACAATCAATTGTTCCGGGTCCGTCACCTGCGTGCCGGACAACACATCCATCAGCGTCCGGTCAGATTCATCGTCATAAATCGGCTTATCCAAGGAAACGTAAGAGTTGAGCGGAATATGCTTTTGGCGGGTCGCCGTTTTAATCGCGGTAATCATTTGCCTTGTGATGCAAAGTTCTGCAAACGCTTTAAATGAGGAAAGCTTGTCCCCCTTAAAATCACGGACGGCCTTATACAGACCGATCATTCCTTCCTGCACGATATCTTCCCGATCAGCTCCGACTAAAAAATAGGAGCGAGCTTTGGCGCGCACAAAGTTTTGATATTTATGGATTAAAAAATCAAGTGCTTCCCCATCCCCTTCGTGAACGAGCGCAACAAGCTGCTCATCGTCCAGCTGATGATAATCTTTCCCTTTCATTGCTTTCAAGCATTCCCCCACGCTGATCCCCCCGACCGCATCAATCGCTAACATGTATTATACAGGACAAATTTTTACAGCGTCAACCGCTCATTTTTCTCCTCTTCGCCATTTTTCAAAAATTTCAGCAATTCTATCATTTAGCGGAACTTTGGAGATCGGAGTGCGCTGCCGCATCGCTTTTACTTTTTGGGAAATGTCCCGCTCAACCGTCTCGACTTCATCCAATAGCTCGCGCGCCGACTTGCGCAGGGCGCCTTGGCCGAACACCGTCCATTGTTCGGTGTAGTCGGAGGTAGCGACATACACTTTTGTGCGCGCATTCATCAATGTTTTCGCCAACCGTTCAATTCGCTCATCGGCCGTCTCATGTTCCTTTGTAAAAATGACATCGACGTCGTAATGTTTATACTTTTTCTCGTTTCCTTGCACGAGGTGGGCATCGAATACGATCACGACATGGTCCCCGGTGAATCCTTTGTAGTCAGCCATTTTTTCAATCAATAAATCCCTTGCCGCTGCCAGATCGCCCTCTTCTTTCAGCCGGCGCAGCTCCGGCCACGCTCCGATGATGTTATAGCCGTCGACAATCAAAATGTTCATTCGCTATTCTCCCAACGGATACCGCTTCCGGTACACCTCGTACATGAGCAGGCTGGCGGCGACAGAGGCATTGAGTGAGGTGACATGGCCGCGCATCGGCAACCGGAACAAGAAATCGCACTTTTCAAGCACTAGGCGGCTGATCCCTTTTCCTTCGCTCCCGATGACGAGCGCCAACGGCATCGTGCCATCGAGCGAGCGGTAGTCGTCTTGAGCCGATGCATCCGTTCCGGCTACCCACACTCCGCGCTCTTTCAGCTCGTCAATCGTCCGCGCCAAGTTTGTCACACGCGCGACCGGAACGTGCTCAATCGCCCCGGTCGACGCCTTCGCCACCGTTTGGGTCAGCCCGACCGAACGCCGCTTCGGGATAATGAGGCCGTGCGCCCCGACCGCATCAGCGGTGCGCATGATGGCCCCTAAATTATGCGGATCCTCAAGCTCGTCCAAGATGAGAAAAAACGGCGCCTCGCCCCGCTCGGCGGCGCGAGCGAACAAGTCATCGATTTCATAGTAGCGGTAAGCCGCCGCCTGAGCGATCACCCCTTGATGAGCTCCTTCAGCCATCTGATCAAGCTTGCGCTTCGGGACATATTGGACGAGCACGCCCCGCCGCTTTGCCCATTCAAGCACAGGTTCGACGGTATGGCGCTGCGCCCCTTCCGCGATCCAAATTTTATTGATGTCGCGCCCGGCTTTGAGCGCTTCAATGACCGGATTTTTGCCGATAATGTAGTCCATCATTCCAACGCCCTTTCTTCCCTTTCAATAATGGCAAACGAACGGCCGATCAGCTCATCAACCCGCTTTTCATTATTAACCAAAAAATGATAACCGATGAGCGCCTCAAAGGCCGTGCTATGCCGGTATGTTTGTACATCCGTATTTTTCGGGATTGTGCCTGATTTGGCATTGCGGCCGCGGCGGACGATGTCCTTTTCCTCCTCGGTCAGGACGCCCTCGTCAAGCAACGCCAAAATCACTTGCGCTTGCGCCCGCGCCGACACATAGCGGACCGCCCGCCGATGCAGCTCATGCGGCCGCACGCTGCCGCCAGCAAGCAAATGGCGTCGCACATACACCTCGTACACGGCGTCGCCAATATAGGCAAGCGCCAGTCCATTTAACTGCTTCACATCGTTGACCATTTCAAACTCCGCCATCATCGCGTGCTATCCCCGTTTCCATCTCGTTCCTTGCGGCGTGTCTTCCAAAATAATGTTTTTCGCTCTCAACTCGTCGCGAATGCGGTCGGCCAGCGCAAAATCGCGGTTTTTCCGCGCTTCATTGCGCTTTTGGATCAACGCCTCGATTTCCTCATCAAGCAGCTCATCCTGCTTCAAGGTGAGTCCAAGTACGTCCGCCAGCTGTTCGAACTCGCGCAAAAACGCGTGAATGACCTTCTCGGATGTCGTTTTTTCCTGCAAGTACAAGTTAGCCTGCTTCGCCAGTTCAAACAATACGGCAATGCCGTTCGCCGTGTTGAAATCGTCGTCCATTTCACGGATGAACGAGGCGCGGATGTCGGCAATGCGCGAAACCCATTCCTCGTCATTGTCCGTTAAGTTCGTGCTTGCCTGCAGGCGATGCTGCAAATTGCCATACGCCGTCTTCAGGCGCTCGAGTCCGCGCCGCGCACTCTCAAGCAGTTCCTCGCTGTAGTTGATCGGATGGCGGTAATGCACCGACAGCATGAAAAAACGCAGCACTTGCGGGTCGATCTCCCGGATGATATCGTGAACGAGCACGAAATTGCCAAGCGACTTCGACATTTTTTCGTTGTTAATATTTAAATACCCATTGTGCAACCAATATTTCGCAAACGGTTTGCCGGTCAGCGCCTCTGACTGGGCGATTTCGTTTTCATGGTGCGGGAATGTCAAGTCCTGGCCGCCGGCGTGGATATCGATCGTATCGCCCAAATATTTGCGCGCCATCGCCGAGCATTCGATATGCCAACCAGGCCGCCCTTTCCCCCATGGACTGTCCCAACAAATTTCTCCTTCCTTCGCTGCTTTCCAAAGGGCGAAATCAAGTGGATCGTCTTTTTTCTCTCCAATTTCGATGCGCGCCCCAGCTTGCAGCTCATCGATCGATTGATGAGACAGCTTGCCGTATTCGCGGAACTTGCGCGTCCGGTAATACACGTCGCCGTCGACTTCGTAGGCATATCCTTTGTCAATGAGCGCCTGAATGAATTCGATAATCGTATCAATGTTTTCGGTCACCCGCGGATGGATGTCCGCTTTTTTGCAGCCAAGCGCCTGAATGTCTTCAAAATACGCCTCAATAAACCGCTCAGCGATCGCCGGCACGCTCTCGCCGAGCTCGCGGGCCGCTTTGATCAACTTGTCATCAACATCGGTAAAGTTCGATACATACGTCACATCATAGCCGCGGAACTCCAAATAGCGGCGGATCGTGTCAAAAACGATGGCGGCCCGAGCATTGCCGATGTGAATATAATTATAGACGGTCGGGCCGCACACATACATTTTCACTTTATTCGGTTCCAGCGGCTCAAACGGTTCTTTTTTTCGCGTCAGCGTATTATAAAGCCGGATGCTGCTCATACTCGTTCTTCCTTTCTTGTTGTTTCAATGCCTCAAGCTCGCTTTTCAGCCGGGCGATTTCCTCTTCAAGCTCCCGAAACCGGTCGGCGATCGGGTCAGGAAGGTCGGTATGGTTTAAATCTTTCTTCACTTTCACCCCGTCGCGCACAACGACGCGGCCCGGAATGCCAACGACGGTCGAATTGGGCGGTACGTCTTTTAACACGACCGACCCAGCGCCGATTTTCGAGTTTTCCCCGATCGTAATCGAACCGAGCACTTTTGCGCCGGCAGCGATCAAACAGTTGTCTTTGATCGTCGGGTGCCGCTTCCCTTTTTCTTTCCCTGTCCCGCCTAATGTGACCCCTTGATAGACGGTGACATTGTCGCCGATTTCGCACGTTTCGCCGATCACCACGCCCATGCCGTGGTCGATGAAAAAGCGGCGGCCGATTTTCGCGCCCGGATGGATTTCAATGCCAGTGAAAAAGCGGCTGATTTGCGAAATCAAGCGGGCAAGAAAGTAAAATTTCCGCTTGTAAAGCGCATGGGCGATCCGATGCGCCCAGATGGCATGCAGGCCGGAATATGTTAAAATGACTTCCAAATAGCTTCTCGCCGCCGGGTCTTGCTCAAAAATGACCTCAATATCCTCTTTTAACGTTTTAAACATCATGTCCTCCCTCCATCCCTCTAAGTTGTCTTGAATAAAAAAGCGTCCCTGTGCCGAAGACACAGAGACGCTTTTGGCGCGGTTCCACTCTGTTTAGCGAAACGGGGCGCCGTTTCGCTCACTCGATTCCGATAACGGAGATGCTCCGCTCCCCTCTACTGCAGAACGTCTCTGTTCCGGTTCGAAAGGAGACTCCGAGGCGCACTTCAGACAGCACCGAACATAAGCCGCTTCCAGCCAAGGCGGCTCTCTCTGGGATGCCGATGCTTCCTACTTCTCCTCGTCAACGCTTTTTCTTTATGCACTTGTTCCATCGAAATTTTATATTATTATACCACATCCATCATGCAAACGTGCATAGAGGCCGATTAAAATTTTTCTTGCAACGCCCGCTCCAGCCGCTCGATCACTTTTTCTTTGCCGAGCAACTGAATGGCAAACGGCAGCTCCGGTCCGTGCGTTTGTCCCGTCACCGCCGCGCGGATCGGCATAAACAACTTTTTCCCTTTTTGCCCGGTCGCCTTTTGCACCGCTTTAATGGCCGCTTTAATCTCGTCTGCCGTAAACGGCTCAAGCTCACGCACGCTCTCAAGGAAGGTGGAAAGCACAGCCGGCACTTGCTCTTCAGCAAGCACTTGACGCGCCTCGTCCTCGTAGTCGATTTCTTCTTTAAAGAACAGCTCAGACAGCGGGACGATCTCCGCCCCGTAGCTCATTTGCTCTTGATACAAAGCAATTAAATCGCGCGCCCATTGCCGCTGTTCGTCCGTCATATCCGCCGGCAGGCGCCCGGCTTTCACTAAATGCGGCAAGGCCAGCTCGACAAGCCGGTCAAGATCAAGCTTTTTGATATATTGGTTGTTCATCCATGTCAGCTTTTTCGTATCAAACATGGACGGCGATTTTGACAGCCGGGAGACATCGAACATGCGGATCAGTTCGTCTTTCGTAAAAATTTCTTCCTCTCCTTCCGGCGACCAGCCAAGCAAAGCGAAAAAGTTGAACATCGCTTCCGGCAAATAGCCAAGTTCTTTGTATTGCGAGACGAACTGAATGATGGATTCATCGCGCTTAGACAGCTTTTTCCGCTGCTCGTTGACGATCAACGTCAAGTGCGCGAACTGCGGCGGCTCCCAGCCGAAGTACTCGTATACCATGAGCTGCTTCGGCGTATTGGACAAATGTTCCTCACCGCGAAACACATGGCTGATTTCCATTAAATGGTCGTCGATGACAACAGCGAAATTGTATGTCGGAATGCCATTCGCCTTGACAATCACCCAATCGCCGCCGACATCTTTCGATTCAAACACCACTTTGCCGCGCACTAAATCGTAAAATTCGTACTTTTTCCCTTCCGGCACCTTCAGGCGGATCGTATACGGCTTCCCTTGCGCCTCGAGCTCCGCGACCTGCTCCGGCGTCAAATGGCGGCATTTGCCGCTGTACTGCGGAGCGGCGATGCCGGCCGCCCGCTGCGCCTCCCGCTCGCGCTCGAGCTCTTCCGGCGTGCAAAAACATTTGTACGCATGCCCTTGCTCAAGCAATTCATTCACATATTTTCGGTAAATATCGAGCCGCTCCGTTTGCCGGTACGGCCCGTAGCCGCCATCTTGATCAATCGATTCATCATAATCAATGCCGAGCCATTTTAAGTTTTCGAGCTGCGACTTTTCGCCGCCTTCGACGTTCCGTTCAATATCTGTATCCTCGATGCGGACGATCATTTTTCCACCGTGATGGCGGGCAAACAAATAGTTAAACAGCGCTGTCCGCGCCCCGCCGATATGCAAATGGCCGGTTGGGCTCGGCGCATAGCGCACGCGCACCTCTTTTGCCATCATCCAAACCCTCCACTTCCATCAAAGCTTGTGCTATTATTGTACCGTTTATCGCGGCAAAGTTCAAAACAGACAGCTCTCGCCTAAGCCGCACCACGCCGCCGACGCCCCCCCTTTACACCTCCTAGCCAGGACGGCGAACAAAGCGCTTATGTATTAAGGGAACGAGGCCTTCCCAAATGATGTTGCCAAAGGCCGCTCCATTAGCTTTTTTGCAGCAAGACGACCGCCTGGGCGGCAATGCCTTCCTCCCGCCCAGTGAATCCAAGCTTCTCCGTCGTCGTTGCCTTCACATTGACTTGCGAGCGCTCGGCTTCCAGCAACCGAGCGATCACCGCCCTCATTTCTTCAATATACGGCGCCATCTTCGGCTTTTGTGCGATGATCGTGCAGTCGGCGTTCACGAGCCTATACCCTTCCTGCCGAGCGAGCGCCCATACGTGCGCCAACAGCTCAGCCGAGTCGGCATCTTTAAAGCGCGGATCTGTGTCCGGAAAATGCCGGCCGATATCGCCGGCGCCGATCGCCCCAAGGCATGCGTCCGCCACCGCATGAAGCAGCACGTCGGCATCTGAGTGGCCGAGCAGCCCCTTTTCATACGGAATGGTGACGCCGCCAATGATCAGCGGACGCCCTTCAACAAGCTGATGGACGTCAAACCCTTGTCCAATGCGAAACATCTCTCCACCCCCATCTATTCGGCCATCCGGCTTGCCAAAATCGCCTCAGCAAACAAAAGGTCCTCCGGCGTCGTCAGCTTAATATTGCGATAATCCCCTTCAATGATCTTCACCGGCTTGCCGATTCGCTCCACAAGGCTGGCGTCATCCGTGCCGAGATAGCCAGCCTGTTTCGCCGCTTCGTGCGCTTCCATGATCAAAGACAGACGAAAAGCTTGTGGCGTCTGCACCGCCCACAAGCTGGAACGATCAATCGTCTGTTCGACAAACAAACCGTTCGCTTTTTTGATCGTATCTTTCACCCGCACTGCCGGGATCGCCGCCCCGTACTGAACAGCGGCGTTCACGAGCTCGTGCAAATGATGGACGCGGACAAATGGGCGGGCGCCGTCATGGATGAGAACAATCTCCTCCCCCGCGAGCGCCTGCAATCCGTTGTAGACGCTATGCTGCCGCTCCTCGCCGCCGTCGGTAAGCGCGGCGACTTTTCGAATGCGAAAGCGGGCGAGCAGCTGCTCAAATCGGCTTCGCTCGGCTGGGTTGACGACGAGCACGATGCGGGTGCACCGCTCATCGCGCTCAAACACGTTCAGCGTCCGAACGATGAGCGGCTCACCGCCAAGCTCAAGGAATTGCTTGTTCATGCCGGCGTTCATCCGCTTTCCCCGCCCGGCCGCCAAGACAATCGCTTCGTAATTCATTGGCCGTTTCCCCTATTCGTTTTACAACGCTTTTTGCAGCAGTTTCAATTTGGCAAAAATCATTCTCCCCGCAGATGTTTGTAACACGCTGGTGACTAAAACGTCAACCCGTTTGCCGATATATTCTTTGCCATCTTCGACGACGATCATCGTCCCGTCGTCCAAATAGGCCACGCCTTGGTTATGCTCCTTCCCATCTTTAATGACGTGTACGTTCAGCTCCTCGCCTGGCAGCACGACCGGTTTGACGGCATTCGCTAAATCGTTGATATTCAAAACACGCACGTTTTGCAGCTCACATACTTTGTTTAAATTGAAATCGTTCGTCACGACAACGCCTTGAAGTTGCTTCGCCAGCTTGACGAGTTTGCTGTCGACTTCCTGGACGTCGCTGAAATCCGCTTCATGGATTTCCACTTTCATCGCCATTTCTTTTTGGATGCGGTTCAAAATATCCAAGCCGCGGCGGCCGCGGTTCCGCTTCAGCACATCGGACGAATCGGCGATATGCTGCAATTCTTCGAGCACAAACCGCGGAATGACAAGCGGCCCTTCCAAAAACCCGGTTTGGCAAATGTCTGCGATCCGCCCGTCGATGATGACGCTCGTATCCAAAATTTTCACAGCACCGCCCTTTGACGGTTCGTTTTCCGCTTCTCCACCTTTTTTCTTCGCCATGCGGTTGGACAAGGAAAATAAGTTCATCAACTCATTCCGTTTCTTTAAACCGACGCGAAACCCTAAGTAGCCAAGCAACACCGTCAAAAAAATCGGCAACACCGTATTCAACACTTGAATGTGAAACGACTGCAACGGCATGACAACGAAAAACGCGATAATAAGACCGAAAATCAGCCCGAGACTGCCAAACAGCACGTCGGCGGCCGGCGCCTTCACGAGCGTTTCCTCCACCCAGCGAATCATGTCGACCACATAATCGACAAGCCAAAACGTCAACAAAAAGAAAACGACTGCCCCCAGCACCGCAAGCGTATAAGAATTATTGAGAAGCGGCATGCCGCTCACATTCATCAGCTTAAGCAAGTCAGGAAAAAACATGGCGCCTAACGTTCCGCCCACGGCGAGGAAAAATAATTGCACAATGCGTTTGACCATCAGCCCATCTTCACCTCCCTATTTAACATTATAAACAGTTTCCAATGTTTGAAACCAATTGGAAGACAATTTTTAATCGTTTTTGAACATTCGACATCTGCTTGTAACAATAGCGAAAAACGCCGGCCAAACGCCATAGTTGTTTCGGATCACCCTACTATTTTTTACGTACATCAGAGCGAAAAGGTTCAATCCTTTTAGGCTGTTTATGCCTCTGCTTAAACACTTAAGAATGAAGAGGCGATGAATTTTTGATCGCTCATATCCCCTTGGGCGCGAAGAACCGGGTTGCGCAGGTGAAAGAGCGATTAACACATTGTATGCTCAAGCGCCTCGGCCACATGCGAAACACCGATCACTTGCACACCTTTTGGCGGCTGCCAGCCAGCTAAATTGTTTTTTGGCACAATGATGCGGGAAAAGCCTAATTTTACCGCCTCCTGCACGCGCTGTTCGATGCGCGAGACGCGGCGCACCTCTCCAGTTAAGCCGACTTCGCCGATAATGACATCCGCCGGATTCGTCGGCCGATCGCGAAAGCTCGAGGCGATGCTGACAGCGACCGCCAAGTCAATTGCCGGCTCATCAAGCTTCACGCCGCCCGCCACTTTCAAATAAGCATCTTGGTTTTGCAACAGCAGCCCAACCCGCTTTTCGAGCACGGCCATCAAAAGCGACACACGGTTATGGTCAAGGCCGGTTGCCATCCGTCTCGGGTTGCCGAAGCTCGTCGGCGAGACGAGCGCCTGGATTTCCACGAGCACCGGCCGCGTCCCTTCCATCGCCGCCACGACCGTCGAGCCAGCCGCTCCGCGCGACCGTTCTTCTAAAAACACTTCTGATGGGTTTTCCACTTCCTTCAGCCCAATGTCGCGCATCTCAAAAATGCCGATTTCGTTCGTTGAGCCAAAACGGTTTTTCACCGCTCGCAAAATGCGATACGTATGGTGTCGCTCCCCTTCAAAATAGAGAACGGTGTCCACCATATGTTCGAGCAGGCGCGGCCCGGCGATCGCCC
The DNA here is from genome assembly GCF_004123125.1 of Geobacillus sp. PK12. Lineage (NCBI taxonomy): Bacteria > Bacillati > Bacillota > Bacilli > Caryophanales > Anoxybacillaceae > Geobacillus > Geobacillus sp. PK12. Next base: position 5,598 of record NZ_SDKL01000006.1, on the reverse strand, counting down.
CTTCCTTCGTCACATGACCGACGATAAAAATGGCAATGCCTTTTGTTTTCGCCAGCTTCATCAGCTCGGCCGTGCATTCGCGCACTTGGGCGACGCTGCCCGGTGCAGAGGAAATATCGGTGCGATACACCGTCTGAATCGAATCAATGATGACACAAGCAGGTTGAACCGTTTCAACCGCTGCCACAATGTATTCCAAATCTGCTTCCGCCAACACGTACAGCCGATCGCACTCCGCACGAAGGCGTCCAGCGCGCAGCTTTACTTGTTTGACCGATTCCTCACCGGAGACATACAGCACTTGATGCCCAGCGGCGGCCAGCTGCGCCGATGTTTGCAAAAGCAACGTTGATTTGCCAATGCCAGGGTCGCCGCCGATCAAAACGAGCGAACCTTTGACGATTCCACCGCCCAACACGCGATCGAGCTCCGCGCTGTTCGTTTTCATGCGCGGCTCTTGCACCGCCTCCACGGCTGTAATCGGGACCGGTTTGGCCGAACCCGCCCGCTCCGAATGAAGAAATGCGCCGCGCACAGTCGGTTTCTCCTGCTCCATTTCCTCAACAAACGAATTCCATGTTTGGCATCCCGGACAGCGTCCAAGCCATTTGGCCGACTCATATCCACACTCTTGGCAAACGAACTTCGTTTTCTTCTTCGCCATCGATCTTAACCCTTTCTGTAACGTTTTCCAACGAAAAAAAGGCATGGGCAGGAAGCTGCCGCATGCCTTTTCTTCCCTCACACGACCGCCTGTTTCGACAATACGACAAACTCCCCGTCTTTGACATCCACGACGACTTTTTGCCCTTTGGCGATCGTGCCTTTTAACAATTCTTCGGACAAACGGTCTTCAACATGCTTTTGCAAGGCGCGGCGCAGCGGACGGGCACCGTATTCTGGATCGAACCCTTCGGCGGCGATTTTCTCAATGGCGGCCTCCGTCAGCTCAAGATCAATGTCTTGCTCTTTCAGCCGCTTCACGAGCGTATCGGCCATCAATCGGACGATTTGTTTCAGATGGTCTTTTTCGAGCGAATGGAAGACGATGATTTCGTCGATCCGGTTTAAAAACTCTGGACGGAATGCTTTTTTCAGCTCATCCATCACTTTGCTTTTCATATCTTTGTATTGCTGGTTCCCGTCTTGAATGTTGAAGCCAACGTACTTATTCCGTTTCAGCGCATCGGCGCCGACGTTGGACGTCATGATGATGATCGTGTTGCGGAAGTCGACCGTCCGCCCTTTCGAGTCAGTCAGCCGCCCATCTTCCAACACTTGCAGCAAAATATTGAACACGTCCGGATGCGCTTTTTCCATCTCATCTAACAGGACAACCGAATACGGCTTGCGGCGCACTTTTTCCGTCAGCTGGCCGCCTTCTTCATAACCGACATACCCCGGCGGCGACCCGATGAGCCGCGATGTCGAGTGTTTTTCCATATACTCGGACATATCGATGCGAATGAGGGCGTCTTCATCGCCAAACATCGCTTCTGCCAAGGCTCGGGCCAACTCCGTTTTCCCAACGCCGGTCGGACCAAGGAAAATGAACGAACCGATCGGGCGTTTCGGGTCTTTCAGGCCAGCACGGGCGCGGCGCACCGCTTTGGCGACCGCTTTGACCGCCTCGTCTTGGCCGACGACACGCGAATGCAAAATTTCTTCCAGCTTGAGCAGCCGCTCCGTTTCCGTCTCAGCGAGCTTCGATACTGGAATGCCGGTCCAACTCGAGACGACCGCGGCGATGTCTTCGACCGTCACTTCCAAATTTTCTTGGCCTTGTTTTTCTTTCCACGCACGTTTCGTTTCCTCCAGTTCTTCGCGCAGCCGCTGTTCCATATCGCGCAGCGATGCTGCTTTTTCAAATTCTTGGCTTTGCACGGCCGCGTCTTTTTCTTTCCGCACTTCCTCGAGCTTTTGTTCAAGTTCTTTCAATTTCGGCGGTGCGGTGAACGAACGAAGGCGCACTTTCGAGCAAGCCTCGTCGATCAAATCGATCGCCTTATCCGGCAAGAAACGGTCGGTAATGTAGCGGTCGGACAATTTGACGGCTTGCACGATCGCCTCGTCGGAAATCGAAACGCGGTGGTGCGCTTCATACCGATCGCGCAACCCTTTTAAAATTTGGATCGATTCTTCCACTGTCGGTTCATCAACGTAAATCGGCTGAAAGCGGCGTTCAAGCGCGGCGTCTTTTTCAATATATTTCCGGTATTCATCGAGCGTTGTCGCGCCGATGCATTGAAGCTCCCCGCGCGCCAACGCCGGTTTCAAGATGTTCGACGCGTCGATCGCTCCTTCTGCCCCACCGGCGCCAATTAATGTATGCAACTCATCGATGAACAAGATGATGTTGCCCGCTTGACGAATTTCATCCATCACTTTTTTCAGCCGGTCTTCAAATTCCCCCCGGTATTTCGTTCCGGCGACGACCGTCCCCATATCGAGCGTCATGACCCGCTTGTCGCGCAGCGTTTCCGGCACTTCGTTATTGACGATTTGTTGGGCTAACCCTTCAGCAATGGCCGTTTTCCCAACGCCCGGCTCGCCGATCAACACCGGATTATTTTTCGTCCGCCGGCTTAATACTTCAATGACGCGCTGAATTTCTTTACTGCGGCCGATGACCGGGTCCAGCCGTCCTTCGCGGGCAATCGCTGTCAAATCACGGGCGAGGCTGTCAAGCGTCGGAGTGCTCACATGCGACGCGCCGCCGCCATGGCCTGACATCGACTCATTGCTGCCGAGCAGCTGCAACACTTGCTGGCGCGCTTTGTTCAAGCTTACTCCCAAGTTGTTCAGCACGCGGGCGGCCACCCCTTCGCCTTCGCGGATCAACCCAAGCAAAATATGTTCTGTGCCGACGTATGAATGGCCGAGCTTCCGCGCTTCATCCATCGACAGCTCAATGACTTTTTTCGCCCGCGGTGTATAGTGGATCGTATGCGACACTTCACTGCCACGGCCGATGAGCGATTCGACTTCTTTTTGAATTTTATCTGGGCCGAGCCCAAGCGCCATGAGCGCCTTAGCCGCGATCCCCTCGCCCTCGCGGATGAGGCCGAGCAAAATATGTTCTGTGCCGATATTGTTATGGCCGAGGCGAATGGCTTCTTCCTGCGCCAGCGCCAGCACTTTTTGCGCCCGTTCCGTAAATCTGCCAAACATCATCGTTCATCACCCTCCATCTTTCTTCGTTCCTCCATCTTTAAACGCTCCCGGATCAGCGCCGCGCGGCGGACGTCCCGTTCTTCAGGGCGAAGCGCCCCGCCGGCATATTGCTGCAAAAATCCCGGCTGCGTCAAAATCATCAGCTCATTTAAAATGTTGCGCGAGATGTTCTTGATATATCCTAGATCAATCCCTAAGCGAACATCGGACAGACATTGCGCCGCTTCTTTCGATTCGATGACGCGGCAGTTGGCCAGTATGCCGTATGAACGGAACACCTTGTCTTCTAATTGTATGCCCAAAGTTTTCACTAATGCCTGACGAGCCGCTCTTTCTTGGGCGATCAGCTGCTGAACGATCGTATGCAAATCAGCAACAATGTCTTCCTCCGATTTCCCAAGCGTGATCTGGTTGGAAATTTGGAATATATTTCCCAACGCTTCACTCCCTTCACCGTATGTTCCACGGACAACAAGCCCAAGCTGGTTGATGGCAGGAATAATACGGTTAATTTGTTGCGTCAGCACAAGCGCCGGAAGATGCATCATCACCGAAGCCCGCAATCCCGTCCCGACATTGGTCGGGCAGCTCGTTAAATAACCAAGCCGCTCGTCAAAGGCATAGTTGACATACCCTTCAATCCAATCGTCCAATTCGCTCGCCGCCTCGAGAGCCTCAGCAAGCTGCAACCCCGGGAATAGGCATTGGATGCGGATATGATCCTCCTCGTTGATCATGATGCTGATTTCTTCATTTTCCGAAAGCAGACAAGCGCCAAACGGCGAATCCTCAGCCAGATGCGGACTAATTAAGTGTTTTTCTACCAATACCCGTTTTTCAATCGGCTGAAGCTCCGACATTTTCAACAACTCGAAGCGGCCTGCCCCTCCGTAAGAACGATGGGCGAACGTCCGTTCAAACAACGCGACGATTTGCATCGCTTCTTCACTGCTAAACAGCGTTGGAAAACGAAAGTCAACGATGTTGCGCGCCAGTCGGATGCGACTGCTTAAGACGATGTCCGAATCCGGCCCCTCTTGGCTCATCCACGCGCTGACCGCCGTATTGAAAAACTTCTCGAACGACATACCGCTTACATATCCCCCTCTCCGCGTCGACGCAGTTCATCCTCCAACGAGCGGATTTGGTCGCGCACCTCGGCCGCCCGCTCGAATTCCTCACGAGCGACGAGCTCCTGAAGCTTTTGTTTCAACATAGCAAGTTGCTTGCGCAAATGGAGAACGCCGCCTTTTCGCTTCGGAATTTTTCCTGAATGAGCGGTATTGCCGCTATGGAGCCGTTTCAAAATCGGCGGCAAGTAGCGTGCAAACGTCCGGTAGCAGTTAGCGCAGCCGAACCGCCCGATTTGTGTGAATTGATGGTATGTCATTTGGCACGTCTCACATTGAAGTACATCCGGGTTCGGAAACGCGTTCGCCGTCATCTCTTTCATCGGCGCTTGAAAGTTAAGAAGCCCCGCCAACAAGTTGTTGAGTGAAAAATCATCATTGCCGTAGAACGTAAACATATGGCCATGCTCTCTGGCGCATTGCTCGCAAAGATGGAACTCCGTTTTCTCTCCGTTTACAATTTTTGTAAAGTGCATCGTGGCCGGCCGCTGCTTGCATTCTTGGCAAATCAATGCCTCCCCCTCCCCCTATTTGTATTTCAGCGACGTCAGCATCGCTTTTAACATGCGGGCCCGCAGTTCGTCCCGCTCGGGCAAATCGATATATAAAACAGAACGATCCATAGCGCTTAACATAATTTTCGCTTCCCGCTCCGAAATTACCTTTTCTTCAACGAGACGTTTTACCACATCTTCAGCATTCGATTGGCTGATGCGGTGGCCGACAAGCTCGAGCAGCTGGTCAATAAGCTGTGCTTCACTCTTTGTCTTCACTTTCATAATGCGGATATACCCACCGCCACCGCGCTTGCTTTCGACGATGTACCCTCTTTCAAGGGTAAACCTCGTATTGATGACATAGTTGATCTGCGACGGAACACATTGGAATTTATTAGCGATTTCGCTTCGTTTAATTTCAACGATATCTTGGTCGCTCATATTGAGCACTTGCTTTAAATATTGCTCAATGATGTCGGAAATGTTCGGCACTCTACCTACCACCTTCCTTACAACCAAGCTGCCTGGCGATGGGCCGTCCGCTGACAAGGACACCCCACTGCCTATTCGTTGACTTTGACTATATTTGACCTTACTCTTACTATACAATGTATTACGGAAAATTTCAAGAGTGACCAAAGAAGGAAAACTAACTATAGAATATCCGTTTTTCTGGACAATAAAACGTCAAGCAGCCGAATAAATGAAAAAGCACGCCTTTTCTTCCAAGGAAAGAAAAGACGTGCTTTCCATTTTGCCTAGCAGCGACCTACTCTTGCAGGGGCGCTGGCCCCAAC
>NZ_SDKL01000059.1:0-24997 GCF_004123125.1 Geobacillus sp. PK12 | reverse complement strand
TCTTTTTCTATTTCCCTTTTTACACAATTATATGGACTTAACTATTATCAGCAGAACGGAAAAGTCGAGAAGAAAACAGTAGGTGGGGGACGTCCAACACCCGGCTACTCTCTAACGGCAACTGGCGAAAAAGTGTCAGACGAACAAATCCAAGAATGGCTCTCTGAGCTTGTGATGGGAGAAGGATTTGCCTACGGATATCGCAAGCTGACCATTCAGTTAAGAAGAGACCATCAGCTTGTGATCAGTAAGAAAAAAGTATATCGATTGTGTAAAGCGATGGACTTACTACGTCCGCAGCGAGAGAAACGGATTCCATATCCGAAGAAACTCGCTCGAAATCGCATTATTACAGGCTCGAATCAGTTATGGGAAATGGACGTGAAATACGGATATATCGAAGGAGAAGAACGCTTTTTCTTTGTTTTGTCGCTCATCGATGTGTATGACCGTTCGGTAATTGATTACCATATTGGGTTGAGTTGTTCAGCAAGCGATGCCGTAAAGACGCTTCAAAGAGCGTTATTCAAGCGTCAGCAATTTGAACAGGCAAATAAACCTGTGATTCGGACAGACAACGGCCCGCAATTTATTTCTCATGCCTTTGAAGCTGCCTGTGAGCGATTTGGAATCGAACATGAACGGATTCCACCACGGACGCCGAATATGAATGCACATATTGAAGCGTTTCATCGTTTACTGGAGGAGGAATGTCTAGGAAGAATGGCGTTTGACAGCTATGAAGAAGCTTATCAAGCCGTGATGGAGTACATGAAATTTTATAACGAGCGAAGGATTCATTCGAGTATTCTCGATCTTCCACCGCGTGAATTTTACAAAAAAGCGCAAACGGAATCGTTAATCATCAAAGAAGTTCGCGTATAAGGCAAGAGGATTTTGTCTTCTTGCCAAGAAAAAACGAGAAATTTTGAGAATAACCTAAAATTAAGATAGGATGTGTCCAAATTTAGGGGGTCAATCCGGTTAAGTGACAAAAAAGTTGTATACTGGACTCTTTAAAATGAGGGTGTCCCATTTTCTACTTTTGGGACACCCACTTTTTTTTAAGGGGTATTCTTCCATCCACTTTTTCAATAAAGGATTATGCCATCTTTCGTTTTCTTGAAAACTTGTGTTCGTCCGCTGTATTGTAAGTTGTGAAATCTCCCTATGTTTCTTAAAAATGAAAAGCTAGACAGATATAATTAGCTTGGATAAAATGGAAAATAAGAACATCTACACAACTGAAAAACACGATTTTTACGGAAGGAGGAGTTCCATACATGGATGCCAAGGCGAAAAAAACGGCTTTACGTGGAATTACATACGGTTTATACATTGTCGGCACAAAAGATGAAAACGGTACTGCCAATGCTTTTGCGGGAAACTGGCTGACACAAACGTCTTTTAATCCTCCATTGGTAGCGGTTGCAGTGAAAGTAGGCACCCGTTCCCAAGAGCAAATTGCCAAAGGTGGCGTATTTAGCGTCAATATTTTGGAAACAGGCCAGAAGGATATGGTCACCGCTTTCTTTAAATCTTTAGAACCGGAAGGAAATAAGCTGGCAGGGTACGAATTCTATACCGAAGAAACAGGATGTCCGATTTTTAAAGATGCGCTCAGCTTCTTTGAGTGCAAAGTTGTCGAAAAAGTAGAAAAAGGCGATCACTATATTTATGTAGGCGAAGTCATCAATGCCGGTGTGCATCGGGAAGGAGATCCGCTGACACTGAAGGAAACCGGATTTTATTACGGAGGGTGATTGGGGTACTCCTAACGTACAAGCCTGTTATAAGCGGTTGCGAAAGGAACGGATATAGAAACCACTGTATGGATGAGATGAAGCAGGCGGAAAAAGCTTGCTTCATCTTTAGCAATCGAACTAACGTTTAAAATTATGTTAATAAACAACGATAAAAGGAATAATGATCAGCTTGTTTTAGAAAACATCAATGAATCAATAATATATATCAAAGTTGCATACCTCTTTCATACATCTAAAGTTCATAGTACACCTTATTTATATGTGATAAATCAGTCAGAAGAAATCGAGATTAGTACAGGGATGAAAAATCCTAAAGAACTAAGTCTTATGTTAATTGATGGAAGATTTCAGAGCAACCACCTAAAAAGACACGAAGGTAACCAATTAGTGATGCAGATCCCCCATTGTCTCCAAGAGTGAATGGAAAAACTAGTTTTTCAACAACAATCCTTTGACATCATACTTCTAAAAGAGAGGCCATTTCGCCAGACACTGTACATTTCATCACAAAACCGAGAATCATAATGATTTACCATTGTTAGAAATATACCAAAGCTGGTCATATCATGGTTGAACTTAAGAAACAACAAAAAAGCAATAGTGATGGTTGGGCGTAAATATTAAAGAATTTTCCGAATCATTTTTGGAAGCCTTGTTTATCGTCGGATAAAGATTATCAGATTCATTTGAACGAAATGGTTAACCTAATATTTCACATCGTATACTATTTTTCTTTTTAAAAGATGCTTATACATACATATAAGGAGGGTTTTTATGAAGGATATCCGAATGACGGTGGTCCTTACGTTGTTGTTGCTATTGGTGCTAGTTGGCTGTGCCAAACCGAAAGTGGAGCAAACGGTAAAATTAGGTGGTGCGGTCAAAACGATCGGTGACCTAGTGGTGCTAAACGGAAACAGCAATTTGCCAAAAGGCGCCGTCGTGCAAATTGTGATGAAAGAAATCGAGGGGGGCAAACAGGTACTCGAGGAAAAAGTAAACGTTGGGGAAGACGGAAGTTATTCATGGAGCGCGAAAAGACCGGAGCGAGCTAAGGAATATGAGCTGGATGTGATGTTTTTGCCAGAATTGCAGCCGAAGCACGTAAAAGAGAAGTATGGCGAAAAGGGAGAGCTTATCAAAAAAGACTCGTCGGGCAGGGTAGAATATCAAACAGACGGACAAACCTATGTAGGAATTAAAATGTATGACCGCATCTTGAAAATAGGCGATGGAATGGGAGGACAGCAATCCATGTTAGCAGAAACATTGCCTCCACCGCCACCATCTTATTAACATGCAAGCACTGGCAGCTTACAGATGAAAGGAACATGTAGCAATCGTTTGCCTGTGCTCTGAGGGAGGGATCGGCCTTATGAAGAAATGGAAGCTCGCCTTGACGGTGCTGGCGGATTTGTTGCTTACCATTTTCACGATTATGGCGATTATCGCGTTTGCGCAAAGCTATTCCTTGTTCCCGAGCCCGCAAATGATCACGGTATTTTGGCAGCAATTTCAGCAGCTGTTTTGGAGCTTTTTTTCTATTCGTGATATAACGGTTTCGCTCTCGCAATGGCACAATGCTCCCCTGCTCTCAACGATGATGGAGCCGTATGCCTATTCCCTTGTTATTTTATGGGGGGCGCTGGCTGTTTCCTTCCTTATAGCCGTTACGGGAGCCTACATCTGCTTTTTGCTTCCGCGTCCGCTGCAAAAAATGGTGAAAGGAATCGCGTTTTTTCTTGAGTCGATCCCCGATGTTATTTTTATTTTTTCTACGCAACTGTTTGTCATCTGGGTGTTTAAAAAGACAGATTTGCTTATTGTCAATCCTGTTGCCGGTTTTGACAATGTATACGTGCTGCCGATTGTCATGATTTCCATTTTGCCTTCCATTCTGCTGTTCCAAATGACATTTCTTGCGTTTACGGAGGAAAAAGACAAGCCATACGTCGAATATGCGCTAGCGAAAGGATTGTCAAAAACGGCAGTGCTATGGCGCCATATGTTCCGCAACGCGCTGATCACCGTGTTTTCTAACGTCCAATATTTGTTTTGGTTTATGCTGTCGAACTTGTTAGTGGCGGAATATTTGTTTAATATGCACGGATTGTTCCGGTTTTTGTATGAGCAGCTCCATACGCCGGAAGTAGTGGCTATCGGTCTTGCCATGCTGTTTTTGCCATTTTACCTCATTGATGTGGCCGGGAAACGAGTGATTGCTTATTTGACGGGAATCGAGAGGGGGGTGGCGTGATGCGCGCATTCCGCAACGTGTATTTTGCGGCAGGGTTTATCATCGCGGCTGGTCTATTGCTGGCCAGTTTTTTCTATTCTTATTGGCTGAAAGACATCATTCCCCAGCCGCCGAAGCAGATCTACAATGAGGCTGGGCGGCTCGTTGACGTTCCTCCATACCCGCCGAGCTGGGCCCACCCGTTTGGCGTCGATCGCCAAGGTGAAGACGTGTTTTGGAAAGTCATCGATGGGGCGAAATATACGATTGTCACCGCATTGGCGGTCAGTTTGCTGCGGCTTGTGTTTGGGACGGTCGGCGGAATCGTGTATGCTTTTTATTTGCAGAAATTTCGGTTTATTGCCGAGTCCATCGTCCGCGCCTTTCGGTTTGTGCCGGCGATCTTTTTAACGATGCTCTTTTTTGCTTTCATTCCATTGGAGGAGCAAGGAGCTGGAATGGGAGTGTTGATCAAACAACTATTGGTGCTTGCGGCTGTTGCGCTTCCGCCGTTAATGCTGGTCATCGGCAATGATATCGCTGTCTTTTTGCAAAATGAATTTGTCGTTTCTTCCCGGCTGATGGGAGCTGATCACGTTTGGCTCATCCGCAAGCACGTTCTCCCGTATATGCGGCCGCGGCTGTTTTTGCTGTTTACCCAGCAGACGGTGCAGTCGCTCTTGCTGCTTGTGCATCTCGGGGCGTTTCAAATATTGCTAGGAGGCGTAAAAGTTATATATGATTCCGATGGGTTGGGCCCTCCGGAGAAGGTGGCGCTCTCCCTTTCGAACGAATGGTCCGGCTTGATCGGTCTTTCCTATCGGGAAATGATGCTTGACCAATGGATTGTTGTCGGGCCGTGTGTTGCCTTTATCGTTGCCATTTTTGCCTTTAAATTAATGGGAAAAGGGTTAGAGCAAGTGATCGCTGGAAAAGGAAAACGGAAGCAGCGGAAAAAACAGCGGAGTTCATCGGGAAAAACCGCTTCTTTTCCGCCGCAGCAGGGCGATTTTGAATTGGTCCTTTATAGATAGGCTATCCGAAAAATACATGAGGGGGGATGGGGTTGCGTGATCGCATCGACTTCTTATGCAAGACCATTTTGGCGATCAAAACAGCGGGCCGATTGGTCCTCGGGATTGATGGGCTAAGCCGATCGGGCAAAACGACATTCGCCAATCAGCTGAGTCAAACGTTGCGGGAGCAAGGCATCTCCGTGTGCGTTTTTCACATGGATGATCATATTGTCGAGCGAGCCAAACGTTATCATACGGGAAACGAGGAATGGTTTGAATATTATTATTTACAGTGGGATGTGGAGTGGCTAACGCATCAGTTGTTCCGTCAACTCAAAGCATCCCACCAGCTGACCCTCCCGTTTTATGATCATGAGACCGATACGCACTCCAAGCGAACGGTTTATCTCTCTGATTCGGACATGATCATGATTGAAGGTGTTTTTCTGCAAAGGAAAGAATGGAGGCCGTTTTTTGATTTCGTCGTCTATTTGGATTGTCCGCGGGAGATTCGCTTTGCCCGTGAAAACGATCAAGTGAAACAAAACATCCAAAAGTTCATCAACCGGTATTGGAAAGCAGAAGACTATTATTTGGAAACCGAAGAGCCGATTAAACGGGCGGATGTTGTTTTCGATATGACCTCATGATCGGGAATCTTTGGTAGGGTTTGTTCCTTTGCGAGGATGACGATGTTGGAAAAGAAAACATCGAATCGATCATCGATAATTTCATACAATTTGTTGAATAATCAACGAATTGTCTTGATCTAACCATTGAAAGTGCCCTCTTTCTTTTATAATGATAGACAGGTGTTGATGAAATTTATGGATTGAAGGAGGGTATCCTATTATGATTTCCGCGAAAGCACGGGCTGTCGATGAAAAACGAGTAATTGGGGGGAGTGCGGTTAAATAGCAGAATCAGGCCTGACGGGCCGAACGGCGGCTTTTTCCGGGATGGAAAGCGAATCGATTGGTAATGGGCGGCGTGGAAGTGAATACGGTGTGCCTGTTGTCTCAATAGGTATGGTCGGGCGTTACCGTGTGGGGACGTCTTTTCTTTTTGCTGTTTTGCAGAAAAAATTTAATTTAAATCAACAATTATTTATTGATAAACGATAAGACATTCATTACAATAAAGTCGAAAACGAGTCAGTGAGGTGTTTCGATGAAACGGGAAACGTTGTTTTTGAAGGCGTCTTTAGTGTTGATCGGCCTTCCGGTTTTGGCATTGTGCCTATTTTTGGTTCCTGCGCTTGCGAAGGTGGCTGTCAAGCTGGTGCCAACGTTCCCTTGGATCAAGTATTTTGTTTATCTTGTGTTTGAGGCGTCCGCGCTGCCGTTCTACTTCGCTTTGTATCAGGCGTTCCGGTTGTTAGTGTATATTGACCGAAACGACGCGTTTTCCGAGGCGTCGGTGAAAGCGTTAAAGACGATCAAACATTGCGCCGTCGCCATCAGCGGGCTGCATTTGCTTGTCTTGCCGCTGTTTTACTTGTTCGCCGAGAAAGACGATGCTCCGGGAGTCATCTTCGTCGGTCTGATTGTGCCGTTTGCGTCGCTTGTCATCGCTGTGTTCGCCGCGGTGTTGCAAAAGCTGCTGCAGCAGGCGATTGAAATCAAACAAGAAAATGAGTTGACCATTTGAGGTGGATGGCATGCCGATTATCGTGAATCTTGATGTCATGTTGGCGAAGCGGAAGATGAGCGTCACCGAGCTGTCGGAGAGAGTCGGGATCACGATGGCGAATTTGTCGATCTTGAAAAACGGGAAGGCGAAGGCGATCCGTTTCTCGACGCTTGAAGCCATTTGCAAGGCGCTCGATTGCCAGCCCGGGGACATTTTGGAGTATCGAAGTGATGAAGGGGAGTCAAATCCGTGAGCAGGGAGGGGACGGCTTGAAAGGGGAAAAGCAAGAGCTAGCGGTGGACGAATCTCCACCGTTTGGCCTCATGATCGTCCGGGTGCGCCAGTTTGGCAGAACGTCGCGGCTGATCAAAGCGTTTGTGCAGCTTGTTCGCTTCGGTTGGGCGCAGGCGCAATCTTGCGTGTTTCCGGTTGTCATTTTTGCCTCATTGGCGCTGACGAAGCTCGCGCCGCTTCCGCTGTTGCCGCGGTATGATTGGCTGCTTGTTATTTGCCTGCTCATGCAATGGTGGATGGTGCGGTCAGGGATGGAAACGCGGGATGAACTCAAAGTGATCACCTTGTTCCACGTCATTGGACTTGCGCTCGAGCTGTTTAAAGTGCGCATGGGTTCGTGGTCGTATCCGGAAGAGGGGTATACGAAAATCTTTGGCGTGCCCTTGTACAGCGGCTTTATGTATGCGAGCGTCGCCAGCTATCTTTGCCAGGCGTGGCGAAGGCTGAAGGTGGAGTTGGTGCAATGGCCGCCGTTTTGGATGGTCGTTCCTCTCGCTTCGGCGATTTACTTGAATTTTTTCACCCACCATTATTGGGTGGACGTTCGTTGGTGGCTCTCAAGCCTCGTCATGCTTGTCTTTTGGCGGTCATGGGTGACGTATGAGGTCGGGGGAATCCGCTACCGGATGCCGCTTGTTTTGTCGTTTTTGCTGATCGGGTTTTTCATCTGGATCGCGGAAAACATCGCCACCTTTTTTGGCGCTTGGCAATATCCAAACCAGGCGAAGGCGTGGAGCCTTGTTCATCTTGGGAAGGTGAGTTCATGGTGTTTGCTCGTTATTGTCAGTTTTCTCATCGTGGCGACGTTAAAGCAAGTGAAAACAATTGCTGTGACAGGGGCAGTGGAGCGTTCGCATGAAGATGGAAAATCGTTGTAAGCCGAGCAGGGCGGGATTTGGCTGGTCGTTGCTCGGCTTTTTCCTTGATGAGCCGCCCGCTCCTCACGGAAGCTGTGCCTTGATTTCTTCAATTTGCGCGAGGTGGCGCTGTTCATGGTAGCCGACAAATTCCACCCATTGCTTCAAATTCAGTGGCCCAAAAATGGGATGCGGGAACGATTTGGCTTCCAAGTCAGCCGGATTGGCTTGCTCCGTGATTTGGCGCAACCGCTGCCGCGATTGATGCAATTTTTCTTCCAGTTCGTGTCGAGTGAAAAAGCGGTCGCTCGGGCGGGCGAAATCAGGCGCCTCCACTTTTTTAGAACGGTCAACGGTCAAGTGGATCGGTTTCTCCTCAACCGGCTGGCTCTCGCCATGCTTTACTGTATGGGCGATCATGGCTGCGATCGATGTTTCGATTAAGTACAGGTGTTCGAGCACTTGGGCGATGGTCCAACTCCCTTTCGCCGCCCGGGTGTTCAGCTGTTCGTCCGACAGCCCGGAAACGCTTTTGATCAGCTGTTGGCGCACTCGCTCATTATGATCCATCATGTTTCCCTCATTTCGATGTAGATTTGGTTTCATCGTACGATAAGGAAGATCAACCGTAAAGCCGTTTTGTGTTCGCCGTGATCATGGTTTTGACTTGTTCGATATCTCGGCCATAGTGTGCCGCCACGGCTCGCGCGGAGTCCAATAGCCATAACGGCGTTGTCAGTTTTCCGGCAAACGGGCCTGCAAACGGCCATGGGCCATCGGTTTCAAGGAGCAGCTGCTCGATGGGAACGAGGGATAACAGCTGCTTGTCGCGCTCGCGGTAGCACACTTCTGGAGTGACGGAAATGTAGCAGCCGTACTCGATGATTTGTTTGACCACGGCAGGCTCGGCCTTCAGCCAGTGGAAATGGGCTTGTCGGACGCCAGCTTGCTGCAAGATGGCCAAGGCGGTTTCGGCGCGGTCGTAGACGGCGTGAAGAACGAGCGGCAAGGAGGCATCCGCGGCGATGGCCGCGATTTCGGTTAATCGTTCTTGATACGCGGGCAGCTTGGCGCATGCTTCCGCTGAATAGTATGGCAGCCCGACTTCGCCGATGGCGGCGAGCAGCGGCCGCTCTTGTTTGACAAGCTCTGTCCATTCGTTCCAATCGGCTGCGCTTGGCAGCGGTTGCTCGGGATGAAAACCGATGGCGGCGTAGACGAAGGAAGGGAATCGCTGTTTCAACTCGAGCGTTCGGCAGCTTGAGCGCAAATCGGTGGATACGGCGACGACGCCGATGATGCCCGCTTCTTGCCAACGGTTGATTTGTTCCTCGATGTCCGTGTACTGATCGAGATGAATATGAGCGTCGATCATCCACAGCGACCTCCCCTGTCCTTTTGGCCGTACGATCGCCAACTGCAGCTTATCCCCATTCCTTATCAATCTGGTACTTGCGGATGCGGTATTGCAAGTTTTGTCGGCTTAAGCCGAGCGCTTTGGCCGTTTTTGTGATGTTGAAGCCGTGATGCTGCAGCGCCTTGCGGATGTAGTAAATTTCGACTTCTTCCATGTATTTGTCAAGCGGCAACATATCTTCCGTATCGAACAAAAAGTCCGTTTTCGCTTCGTCGGGCGCCAGCTTGGCTCGAAAAGGGGCAGGCAGATGGGCGAGGGTGATGGTTTGTTCTTGTTCCATCGTCGCCATCGTTTCCAACATGACGGCCTCCAGTTCGCGCACGTTGCCGGGCCAGCTGTAAGCAAGAAACGCCTCTTGCACGTCATCGCCGAGTCCTTCGACATGTAGGCCATAGCGCTCGTTGCCTTGACGGATGAAATGGATAGCGAGCGGCAAAATGTCCTCTTTCCGTTCGCGCAACGGCGGCAGGACGATGCAGTGGACGGCAATTTGGTAGTAAAGCGATTTGAGCAATTCCCCGTTTTGGACCGCGTCAATCGGGTCGCCGCTTGTCGAGGCGATAAGGCGAACGTCCGCACGAACCGGTTTTTGGCCATGGGCGCGGACAAACTGTTTTTCTTGCAGGAAACGGGCAAGTTTTTGTTGAAGCGGCAGGCTTAACGAGTCGATATCGTCAAGCAGCACAGTGCCGCCGTCCGCTTGTTCAAACAAGCCGGGCTGGATCTCGCCGTCTTCTTCGCTGCCAAACAGCATCGTTTCCATCCAATCGTCCGGAAGCGACAAACACGTTTGCGCAAAAAACGGCTTCGCTCGCCGTTCGCTTTCATGGTGAATGCAGGAAGCGAGCAAGTCTTTTCCTGTCCCTTTCTCCCCAATGAGCAGCACGGACGCTTCGGAGCGGGCGGCATGACGAGCAAGGCGGATGGCCTTTTGCATGGCTTCGCTTTGGCCGATGATGTCCGCAAACGTGCGGCCGGCTTCCCCGCGTTGGTGGTGTTCTTGGATCAGTTTGCGGAACTTCGTGATGTCTTTGGCGATTTCCACGGCGCCGATGATGCGCCCGTCTTTTTGCAGCGGGTGTGTTTGATTGACCGTTGTCACGGCTTGTCCTTTGTTATTGAAATACGTTTGCTGCTTGTTCAGAATGCTTTCACCGGTGCGCAGCGCTTCCAGCAGCGTGCTCGGCTGCTCCGGGTTGAAGCGGAAGACGTCCAAAATGTTTTTATCGAGCACGTCCTCGATGTTCATACCCTCGATGTCCCGCATTTTCCGGTTGTAAATGACGGTTTTCCCATGTTGATCGACCGCATGGACGCCAAGGTCGATCAGTTCGAGAATTTGCTCATACATCGATAAAAGCGTTTCCATATCCCGGTTCACGATCAGCACCTCTCTTTTTTGTATTATAGCATAAGGTGGATGGGAGACGGGAAGGGAAAGAAAGATGTAAAAAAAATTTTTGCTAAATATATTGAAAATAGAAAAAAATAACTTCATAATAAAGTTGTGATACACGAAAAATTGAAAAATAATTTTGCATAAAAGGGGGTTCTGTTTGTTTGATAAAAATGTAAGCGGTTGCGAAATCGATCATAGAGAGGGGAGAGTTTTCGGATGCAACCCGTGCAAGAACTGAAACGAGAGCTAAAAAGCAGGCATTTATTTATGATCGCGCTAGGTGGGGTGATCGGCACCGGTTTGTTTTTAGGATCGGGTTATACGATTCATGAGGCGGGGCCAGGCGGGGCCGTCGTTGCGTATCTTTTTGGTGGATTGGTCATGTATTTGACCATGCTTTCGTTGGGAGAATTGGCCGTCCGCATTCCTGATGCCGGGTCGTATCAGACGTATGCGACAAAATTCATCTCGCCGGCGGTAGGGTATTGCATCGGCTGGCTGTCATGGCTGAACTGGTCGGTGACAGTCGGCATCGAGCTTCTCACCGTCAGCATCCTCATGAAACGATGGTTTCCCGATGTGCCGACATGGGTGTTTTGCGCCGTCTTCGCTTTGCTCTTGTTTTTGATCAATGCGTTGTCTGTCAAAGGATTTGGCGAGGTGGAGTTTTGGTTTTCGAGCATCAAGGTGCTGACGGTGATCGCGTTTATTGTTCTTGGTCTGGCGGCGATGTTTGGCGTCATCCAGATGAAAAATGGGCAGCCCGCTCCGTTTTTCTCGAATTTTACTGATCATGGCGGATTGTTTCCAAACGGGTTTTGGGCGATTTTTACGACGATGATCCTGGTGAACTTTTCGTTCCAAGGGACGGAATTGGTCGGCGTGGCGGCAGGGGAAAGCCGCGAGCCGGAAAAAACAGTGCCGGTTGCGTTGCGCAACACCATATGGCGCATTTTGATCTTCTTTATTTTGGCCATTTTTGTGCTGGCTGGCTTGTTTCCGTGGGAGAAAGCCGGCGTTGTGGAAAGCCCGTTTGTTGAGGTGTTTGACAACATTGGCATTCCGTATGCAGCCGATATCATGAATTTTGTCATCATTACGGCGGTGCTGTCGGTGGCCAACTCGGGCTTATATGCGACATCGCGCGTCCTCTGGTCGATGTCGCGCCAAGGCATGGTCAGTCCGTTTTTCAGCAAGCTATCGAAACGCGGCGTGCCGATCAACGCGCTTATTGCCAGCATTGCCATCGGCTGCTTGTCTCTGTTGTGCAGCGTGTATGCGGAAGATACGGTGTACGTCTGGCTGACGGCGATCGCCGGTTTTGGCGCCGTCACGGTGTGGGCTTCCATCGCGCTGTCAAGCTATTTCGGCCGGAAAGCGTTTTTGCGCGAAGGCGGCGATGTGCGCGATCTGAAATACCGGACGCCGTTGTATCCGTTCGTGCCGCTCGCGGCGTTTGCGTTGAATATGGCGACGATCATCGGGCTGGCGTTTATTCCAGATCAACGGATCGCTCTTTACTGCGGCATTCCGTTTCTCCTTGCGTGTTATGGGTACTACCACCTTGTGGCGAAAAAACGGGTTCAGCTCCTAGCCGCAGAAAAAGGGGAGCTCAAGGCCGCCAAGTAAAAATCATTGAAAAAAGCCATAATCATTTGCATAATATAACTATGAAACCGTTTTATAACGAAAAATTTTTTTGCCTTTAAAAAGGAGGATGACGAAATGGTGCAGCCGTACAGACACGAACCGCTCACAGATTTTACCGTGGAAGCAAACCGCGAGGCGTTTTTAGCAGCGCTCAAAAAAGTGGAATCGGAGCTTGGGCGCGATTATCCGCTTGTGATCGGCGGCGAACGGGTGATGACGGAAGACAAAATCATTTCGATCAATCCGGCGAACAAAACGGAAGTGGTCGGCCGGGTGGCGAAAGCGAACAAAGAGCTGGCGGAGCGGGCGATGAAATCCGCTGATGAGGCGTTTCGCACTTGGAGCCGGACGAGCCCGGAAGCGCGGGCCGATATTTTGTTCCGGGCGGCGGCGATCGTGCGCCGGCGCAAGCACGAGTTTTCCGCTTGGCTGGTGAAAGAAGCAGGCAAACCGTGGCGCGAAGCGGACGCCGATACCGCGGAAGCGATCGACTTTATGGAATATTACGGCCGGCAAATGTTGAAGTTGAAAGACGGCATTCCGGTTGAGAGCCGTCCGGGGGAAACGAACCGGTTCTTCTACATTCCGCTTGGCGTCGGGGTTGTCATTTCGCCGTGGAACTTCCCGTTTGCCATTATGGCGGGAACAACCGTTGCTTCGCTTGTGACCGGCAATACGGTGCTGTTGAAACCGGCGAGCGCGACGCCGGTCGTGGCGTATAAATTTGTGGAAGTGTTGGAAGAAGCGGGGCTTCCGGCTGGTGTGTTGAACTATATTCCGGGCAGCGGGGCTGAAGTCGGAGATTATCTCGTCGACCATCCGCGCACACGATTTATCAGCTTCACCGGATCGCGCGATGTCGGCATCCGCATTTATGAGCGGGCAGCGAAAGTGCATCCGGGGCAAATTTGGCTGAAACGCGTCATCGCGGAAATGGGCGGCAAAGACGGCATCATTGTCGATAAAGAAGCGGACCTCGAACTGGCGGCGCAATCGATCGTGGCGTCGGCGTTTGGCTACTCTGGGCAAAAATGCTCGGCGTGCTCGCGCGCCATTATCGTCGAAGATGTGTATGACCAAGTGTTGAATCGCGTTGTCGAGCTGACGAAGCAGCTCAACGTCGGCGATCCGGCGGAGCAAGCGACGTTTATGGGGCCTGTCATCGACCAAGGGGCGTACAACAAAATTATGGAGTATATCGAAATCGGCAAGCAGGAAGGCCGTCTCATGACCGGCGGGGAAGGAGACGACTCGAAAGGGTTCTTCATCCAGCCGACCGTGTTTGCGGATGTCGACCCGAACGCGCGCATCATGCAGGAGGAAATTTTCGGACCGGTCGTGGCGTTTGCGAAAGCGCGCGATTTCGATCATGCGCTTGAGATCGCGAACAACACGGAATACGGCTTGACGGGCGCCGTCATCTCGCGCAATCGGGCGAATCTTGAAAAAGCGCGGCACGAGTTCCATGTTGGCAATTTGTACTTCAACCGCGGCTGCACAGGGGCGATCGTCGGGTATCAGCCGTTTGGCGGCTTCAACATGTCAGGTACTGACTCGAAAGCGGGCGGCCCGGACTATTTGATCCTCCATATGCAAGCGAAAACGGTGTCGGAAATGTTTTAAACCAAAAAAGGGCGGCGGCGTCCGCCCTTTTATAGCGAAGAAACGCAGATAAGGAAAGGAGCGGTTGATGATGGCTACGAAGTCCGAACAGCTGATTGAACAGACGGAGCGATACGGGGCGCGAAATTATCATCCATTGCCGATTGTCATTTCGGAAGCGGAAGGGGTATGGGTGAAAGACCCAGAGGGCAACCGCTATATGGACATGTTAAGCGCTTATTCCGCTGTCAACCAAGGCCATCGCCATCCGAAGATTATTGAAGCGTTGAAAAAGCAAGCCGATCGGGTGACGCTCACATCGCGCGCGTTCCATAACGACCAGCTCGGCCCGTGGTACGAAAAAGTGTGCCGGTTGACGAAAAAAGAGATGGTGCTGCCGATGAACACGGGCGCCGAGGCGGTGGAAACGGCGCTCAAGGCGGCGCGCCGCTGGGCGTATGACGTGAAAGGCGTCCCTGACAATCAGGCGGAAATCGTCGTTTGTGAAGGCAATTTCCATGGCCGGACGCTCGCCGCGGTGTCGTTGTCGTCCGAACCGGCCTATAAACGCGGTTTTGGTCCGCTGTTGCCCGGGGTGAAAATCATTCCGTACGGCGATATTGAAGCGCTAAAAGCGGCGCTGACCCCAAATACGGCAGCGTTTCTCCTTGAACCAATCCAAGGGGAAGCCGGCATCCGCATCCCGCCGCAAGGCTTTTTAAAAGCGGCCTATGACGTGTGCAAAGAACACAACGTGTTGTTCATCGCCGATGAAATCCAAACCGGGCTAGGACGGACGGGGAAGTTGTTTGCTTGCGACTGGGAAGATGTTGTGCCTGACATGTATATTTTAGGGAAAGCATTGGGCGGCGGGGTGTTCCCGATTTCGTGCGTCGTCGCCAACCGCGACATTTTGTCGGTGTTTGAACCCGGCTCGCACGGATCGACGTTTGGCGGCAATCCGCTCGCCTGCGCGGTGTCGATCGCGGCGCTTGAGGTGATCGAAGAAGAGCGGCTGGCGGAGCGGTCGCTTGAGCTTGGCGAATACTTCCTTTCGAAACTAAAACAAATCCGAAACGCCGATATGAAAGAAATCCGCGGCCGCGGCTTATTTATCGGCGTCGAGCTGCATGTGCCGGCGCGTCCGTACTGTGAGGCGCTGAAAGAGCAAGGATTGCTTTGCAAGGAAACGCATGAGACGGTCATTCGTTTCGCACCGCCGCTCATCATTACGAAAGAGGAATTGGATTGGGCGTTTGAACGGATTGCGAATGTCTTGTCCCGTCCATAAATCGAGTCAAAGAGGCGAATGAGACGATGGAAGAAAATATGTTTCTCTCCACCCAGCGTGTGATCAAAGCGGCGCTGGCCAAACTCGGCTACGGTGAGGAGATGTATGAGCTGCTCAAAGAACCATTGCGCGTCCTTACCGTACGCATTCCCGTCCGTATGGATGACGGAACGGTGAAAGTGTTTACCGGCTACCGCGCCCAGCATAGCGATGCCGTAGGGCCGACCAAGGGAGGCATTCGTTTTCATCCGGATGTCACCGAGGAAGAAGTGAAGGCGCTGTCGATGTGGATGACGATCAAAGCCGGAATTGTCGGTTTGCCGTATGGCGGCGGCAAAGGTGGCATCGTCTGCGACCCGCGGAACATGTCGATGGGTGAGCTGGAGCGGCTCAGCCGCGGCTATGTGCGGGCGATCAGCCAGATCGTGGGGCCATCCAAAGATATCCCGGCGCCGGACGTGTTTACCAACTCGCAAATTATGGCGTGGATGATGGATGAATATAGCCGCATCCGCGAATTTGATTCGCCTGGCTTTATCACTGGCAAGCCGCTTGTGCTCGGCGGCTCCCAAGGTCGGGAAAAAGCGACGGCGCTCGGTGTCACGATTTGCATCGAAGAAGCAGCGAAAAAAGCGGGAATTGAGTTGCAGGGGGCGCGGGTCATTATTCAAGGATTCGGCAATGCAGGCAGCTTTTTGGCCAAGTTTTTGCATGAAGCTGGAGCTCGCGTCATTGGCATTTCCGATGCGTATGGCGCGTTGTATGACCCGAACGGACTGGATATTCCGTATTTGTTGGATCGCCGCGACAGTTTTGGCACGGTGACAACGCTGTTTGAGAATGTCATCACCAATCAAGAGCTGCTGGAAAAAGAGTGTGATATTTTAGTTCCGGCCGCGGTAGCGAATCAAATTACGCGTGACAATGCCGCGAATATTCGCGCTAAAATTGTGGTCGAGGCGGCCAACGGCCCGACGACGCTGGAAGCGACCAAAATCTTGACGGAGCGGGGCGTGCTATTGGTGCCTGATGTGCTGGCGAGCGCTGGCGGGGTGACGGTTTCCTATTTTGAATGGGTGCAAAACAACCAAGGCTATTATTGGACGGAAGAGGAAGTCGTCGAGAAGTTGAAAGAGAAATTGACGAGCGCGTTTCATCGCGTCTATGAATTGGCGGAATCGCGCCGTGTGGATATGCGCATGGCGGCGTACATGATCGGGCTGCGCCAAACAGCAGAAGCAGCTCGCTATCGTGGTTGGGTATAATCATGGAAGGGTTGTTGCAAGGGGGGCGCGCCGTCCATCCTCATCTGCTTGGGGGTGGGCGGCCTTTCGTTTGCGGGACGCCGATGAAGCCGGTGATATCGAAGGGAGAGCGAAAGCAAGCTGCTTTTCTTTTTTGCAAAGGATCTTTTTTTGTACTACCATATCATATACATACATTAATGAGGAAAGAGACATGCATACATACAATGAGCCGGGCGGAAGGGAGAGAATGGCGCCATGCAGGCGTGGATCACGAATGTAATGGAACAATTCGGCTATATCGGCATTTTTCTGATCATCGCGCTGGAAAACATTTTTCCACCGATTCCGTCGGAAGTCATTTTGCCGTTTGGCGGGTTTATGACGACGTACACGTCTTTGACGGTGCCCGGCGTCATTGCGGCGGCGACCGCCGGTTCGGTTGCCGGGGCATTGGTGCTGTACGGAATTGGCCGGCTGTTGTCGGTTGAACGGCTCGAGCGGATCGTCGACCGTTGGGGGAGATGGCTGCGGGTGAAGCCGGAAGACATCGCCAAGGCGAACCGGACGTTTCACCGTTATGGGGTATGGGCCGTCTTTCTTGGCCGCATGATTCCGTTGGTGCGCAGCTTGATTTCCATCCCGGCGGGCATGGCGAAGATGAATATCGGACTGTTTGTCTGGCTGTCCGTGCTCGGCACATTGATTTGGAATACGGCGCTCGTTTCGATCGGCGCAGCGCTTGGCCAGTCGTGGGGGAAAGTGTCCGAGGTGATTGGAATGTATGCCGAGGTAGTGTATGTCATCATCGGCCTGATCATCACCGTTGCCGCTGTCCGCCTATGGAAAAGACGCCGGATGTCTTGATGCCGGCGCCTTTTTTGCGGCCTTGATTGTGAAAATGACCGCTGCCGCCGTTGATCGGAAGCGGATCGGTCAGCGTTTTAGCAACAAGTAAATGAAATATGGGGCGCCGATCAAGGAGACGATGACGCCGGCCGGAAGCGGCTCGGCGAGAACGTTGCGCCCGATCGTGTCAGCCGCAAGCAGCAACCATCCGCCAATAAGCATGGAGGCCGGAATGACACGCTCATGCCGCGGGCCAACGATCAACTTGGCGATATGCGGCGCCATTAAGCCGATAAAGGAGATGCCCCCGGTTACGGAGACGGCGGTGGAAGCGACGGCGACGGCCGCTGCCATCAGCACGAGCCGCTCGCGGCGGACGTGGACGCCGACGCCAATTGAGACGGCGTCGCCCAAATGTAAAATATTGAGGCTCTTGGCTCGGTACAATGCCGCCAATGCGCCGGCCGCCAGCCACGGCAGCACGGCCCAAATAAATGGCCAATCATCCCCCCAGATGTTGCCGGCGAGCCATTTGGCAATGAAATCGACTTTTGTCCGGTCGGTGGAAGAAATGAGCACGATCATCAGCCCGGAGAGCGCCATCGACACCCCGACGCCTGTGAGCACAAATGACACAGGCTGGAGTCCTGCTGTTCTGTTATAGGAAATGGCATAAATGACGGCGGCCGTCAACAAGCCACTCACGAACGCAACAAGCGGAATGGCGTACACAAAGGTGCCGGCGTCGATCGGGAAAAATAAAAAGAATAAGGCCACGCCCGCTCCAGCCCCAGCGTTGATTCCGAGCACGCCTGGGTCGGCCAAGTCATTGCGGGTAATGCTTTGCAAAATCGCACCCGACAAAGCAAGCGCCATCCCCGCTAGCAAGGTGATCACGATGCGCGGCAAGCGAAGCGAAAACAAGATGAACTCTTCTTGCATCGAACCGTTGCCGATCAGCGTCGGGATGATGCGGCCGTATGAGAGCGGCGCTTCGCCTGTGCCCAACGCCACTGCAACCGTGGCAAGAATGAGCAAAGCGAGCCATCCTAACACCGATGTCATGCGTGTTCTCATTCCCATCCCCTCCCTTTTCTCCGCACGACGAATAGGAAAAAGGGCAGGCCGATGACCGCAATGATGGCGGCTACCGGTGTTTCAAACGGCGCGTAAATCGTGCGCGCGGCCGTGTCAGCCATGACCATGGCGCTAGCGCCAATGGCGGCGGACAGAGGGATGACAAAGCGATAATCGGCCCCGGCGATCGCCCTCACGAGGTGGGGAATCATCAGGCCGATAAAGGTGATGTTGCCGGCAATGGACACCGAGGCCCCCGTCAACAAAAACACGACGAAAAACAACCAAGCCTTGACGACGGACGTTTTCTGCCCAACCCCGACAGCCACATCTTCGCTTAGACTCAAAATGGTCAATTGGCGTGAAAACGCAATGGCGATGCCTAAACCAATAAGAACGAGCGGGATCATCACCGTCAGCTGTTTCCAGGAGACACCAGCGACTCCGCCTGACGTCCACATTGACACGTCTTTGGAAATATGGAAATAAAGCCCAATTCCTTCGGCGATGGCGAACAAAAGCGCCGAGACCGCTGAACCGGCCAAGACGATGCGAAGCGGTGAAAACCCTCCTTTGCGGGCGGCGCCGATGCCAAAGACCATCCCCGCCCCTGCAGCAGAACCGGCCAAGCAAGCGAAGGTGATGGCGATATAGCCGGCTGAAGGGAAAAAGGCAAGGGTGGCGGCCAGCGCCGCGTTCGCTCCCGCCGTGAGGCCAAGAAGCCCCGGATCAGCGAGCGGATTGCGCGTCATTCCTTGCATGATCGCTCCGGCGACGGCGAGGCCAGCGCCGACAGCTGCTGCCGCTGTCTCGCGCGGAATGCGCAATTCTCGGATGAGATCAAACGTCTTGCCCTCCTGATCGGAAAACAGGGCTTGCCATACGTCACGCCAAGTGGTGTCCGCTACGCCGATGGCCATGGAGCTGAACCAAACGGCGGCCAAGATGAGGACGGATAGCGGAAAGGTGTAGCGAAACGGCAAACGGCGCTGCATCTCTTCCATCGTCTCTCTCCTCCTTGTTGTGTATACGAAACAGACGGGACATCCATGGTTGGACGCCCCGTCGTCAAGGTCATTGACCTAAAAAGTGCTTTTTAAAGAAATCGAGCTGGTACTCGAGTGTGATCGGGTCGTTAAAGTAGAATGCTTTTGAATCCGCGACAAACATGCGGCCGTTTTTCACCGCAGGGATGTTTTTGAATGTGTTCGTTTCCATGAAAGAAGTGTCGCTGTCGCCTTCCGTGTACTTGCAGAAGATGAGATAGTCGCCGACAAATTGCGGCAGCGCTTCAAGCGAAACGGCGTAATACCCTGGTTTTAGCGCGTGCTCTTCAACCGCTTTCGGCATTTTCAGTTTCATTTCTTGATATAAAATTTCCGTGCCGCGTCCCCAGTTTTGTCCATACACGTACAGCTGTTTGCCGAAATTCTCGGCAACGGTCACCGTCGCGTTTTCGCCGATTTTCGCCCGAATTTGCTTTCCAGCTTCCTGTGCCCGTTGTTGGAAGTCTTTAATCCATTTTTTTGCTTCGTCTTCTTTATTGACGAGCTTGGCGTATTGCAAGATTAAATCGCGGTAGTTGTATTTTTCATATGTAAAGGTGATCGTCGGCGCGATTTTGTTCAATTTGTCGATATTTTTCGTTGTCGATAATCCGACAATTAAGTCCGGTTTTAATGAAATGATTTTTTCAATATCATCTTCGCTGACCGTTTCGGCATCTTTCAGCTTGTCCTGCAGAACGGGACTTGCTTTGGACCAGGCATCCGCTCCGACCACCGGCACTCCAAACGCCACGATATAAGGAGCTCCCCATAGAGCGACAATTCGTTTCGGATGGGCGGGAATTTCGACTGGGCCGTTTTCCGATTGGAAGGTGACCGTCTCCTTTTCATTTTTGGAAGATGACGCGTTGTCCTCTTTTTTTCCGTTATTGGTGTTGCCGCATGCGCTTAGCACAAGCGCGAACATCAGCAGCAGTGCAAGCCATGTTTTCCTCATGATGAATTAAGCCTCCTTGAGCAATTGATAAGTGAAGCAAATTGGTTTGTTCGTCCGCGGGTCGCGGCCGATGTCGGCGTCGATGCCAAACACGTCACGGAGCACTTCGCGGCAGATAACGTCTTCGCTCCGCCCGGACTTGATGATGGCTCCTGCTTTCATGGCGATGATATAGTCGGCAAAGCGGGCCGCCTGGTTGATGTCATGAAGCACCATGACGATCGTCCGCCCTTCTTCTTGGTTCAGCCGTTCAAGCAGCTCGAGCACCTCAAGCTGATGGGCGATGTCCAAATACGTCGTCGGCTCGTCTAAAAAGATGATGTCGGTCTCTTGGGCGAGCGCCATGGCGATCCAGACGCGCTGCCGCTGTCCGCCCGAGAGCGCATCGACCGGCCGGTGCTTTAAGTCGGCCGTTTTGGTGACGTCAAGCGCCCAGTCAATCGCTTCATAATCCCGCTTTGTCAGCCGTCCGAATCCTTTTTGATACGGAAAGCGGCCGTACGAGACGAGTTCCCCGACGGTCAGTCCGCTTGTCGCTTCCGGCGTCTGCGGCAAAATGGCCATTTTTTTCGCCAGCTCTTTCGTCGGTTGCTGGGAAATCGCTTGGCCGTCTAAAATGACCGCGCCCGATTGCGGGGAAATGATGCGCGTCAACGTCTTGAGCAGCGTTGACTTGCCGCACCCGTTCGGCCCGATGATGGCGGTGATTTGCCGATCGGGAATGCGGACGGACAAACGTTCGAAAATCGTCCGGTCGTCATAGCGGACGGTGAGCTCCTCGGCATACAAGCGAACCATGCGGCCACCTCCTTTTGGACTAAGAAAATGAAAATCACTATCATTAACAATCTTTATTATAACGAAATTCTTAAAAAAGACAATGAATTTTCTCATCGAAAAAACAAGTTTTATGATGGAAAAAAGAAGGAGAACAGGATGGACAAGGTATGCGGCCGCCACAGCCCCGCTGTTAAGAGAACCCCGGACTATATTTCGCAGGCCTATCGCTGCATCCCACGCTGCAACCTGACCGACATACGGCCGGTGCGGCCTCAGAAAGCCCGGCCCTTTGCCCCGCAGTTGTCTAGCGCCATGCTGTTGCGAAAACGCAACGATTCCGGCTGTCTGAATGGCAAAAACACAACACATTCTGCAGGTTTGTTGCGTTTTTGCAACAAGTCGTTGTTGTTTTGCAACGGAAGGTTTGATACGATGGAGAATGGAGATTCATTTTTCTGAATAATTAGACGCTTGATTTGTTGGCACGCAGTTTGCTTTTCCAAACAAAGTGAAGGCGAGACAGGGGGATGGGGGATGACGATAGAAGACATCATGTGGAAAACAACCGCTGCTGTTTGGGAAAGCGATTCCCTTGAGCAGGCGGCCCGCACGTTGGCCAAGCAAGGGATGGCCGGGGCCATCGCATGCGACAGTGAAGGAGAAATGGTCGGGGTGGTGGCGGCCGAGGACGTGCTGTTTGGCCTCGTGCAGGGGCGCAAAACGGTTCGTGAGGTGATGCGGCCGCCGCAGCCACTTCCGGTCCATGCGCGCCTTGAGGAGGTCGCGTTTGGCGGCAGTCTGCTCCGCGCCGTTGTTGATGAGAGCGGCCGCCTGGCCGGTCTATTGACAAAAGAGCAGTATTTGGCGGCGCAGGCAAAGGCGTCCCGTCTTCGCTTAAAACAGCTGGAGGCTATGTTCAACGCCGCCCATAACGGCATTTTGTCGATCGATGCAAAAGGGCGCATTACCTCGATCAATCCGGCCGCGGAACGGATGGCGCGGACGACGAAGGAAGAAGCGCTCGGGCGGTTGTTGACCGATGTCGTCGTGCCGTCCGGCCTGCTCGATGTCGTGCGCACCGGCCAAGGGTGTACGGAAAAGTACCGCGTCGGCAAGCGCGTCTATATTACGAACCGGTCGCCGATCGTCGACGATGGAAAAGTTGTGGGGGCGGTCGGAGTATTTCAAGACATTTCCGAGATTGAATTCATCTCGAGCGAGCTTGAGACGGTGAAGCGCATTGCCAATGAGCTGCAGACGGTGATGGATGCAGCAACCGACGGCATCGCCATCGCGGATCGCAATGGGGCGATCACCCGGCAAAATCAAAAATGGGCCGCGCTGTTCCCGGATGCGGGACAAGGGCGCATCCCCGCTCCGCTCGACCAAGTTGTGCGCCAGGCGCTTGACCGCTGCCAGCCGTGCTCCATGCTCCATCAAGGCGCGGAAACCGGCAATACGCTGATCGTCTCCGCCGTGCCGATCATCGAGGAAGGCGGCCGGGGCGATCGGGTTGTCGTGTACGTCAAAGACATGACCGAGATGGAGCAGCTTCGCGCCGAACTTGAGGAGACAAAACGGCTCCTTCATACGTTAAGCCGGCAGGAAGGCGCTGACCTTATTTACCGGGCGCCGGCGATGGCGCATGTGATCGCCATTGCCCGCCAGGCGGCGGCCGTGGATGTCACCGTGCTTTTAACCGGAGAGTCGGGCGTCGGAAAGGAAGAGTTAGCGAACTTCATCTGGAAGCAGAGCGCGCGCAGCGGCCGTCCGTTTGTGAAGGTAAACTGCGGGGCGATTCCGGAGACGCTGATGGAGTCCGAGCTGTTCGGCTATGAGCCCGGGGCGTTCACCGGTGCGGCGAAAAAAGGAAAAAAGGGTTACTTTGAACAGGCGGATGGCGGGACGATTTTTCTCGATGAAATTAGCGAAATCCCGCTCCACCTGCAAGTAAAACTCCTTCGTGTGCTTCAGTCGATGGAAATTATGCGCTTGGGGGCTGAGGCGCCCAAACGGATCGATGTCCGCATCATCGCCGCAACGAACAAACCGCTTGAAGAGCTGGTCGCCGCCGGGCGGTTCAGAGCTGATTTGTTTTACCGGCTGAACGTCATGCCGATCGCCATTCCGCCGCTGCGCGACCGGAAGGAAGACATCCCGCTGTTGGTCGACCATTATCGAAAGCGGTTTGCTAAAAAGTATCAAAAACAGCTCGTGTTCACCGACAGGGCGCTTGCGATGATGATGGACTACCATTGGCCTGGCAACGTCCGCGAGCTCGTCAACGCCATTGAGCGCATGTTTGTAACGTCTGCCGCGCCCGTCGTCGACGAAGATCACGTGGCCAAATGGCTTCATCTTGAGCCGCCGACGGCTGCCGATCCGGTGTCAGTCAGCGAGGTCGTTCCGCTCAAACAAGCGGTGGCGGACGTCGAGCGCCAGCTCATCATCAAAGCGCTTCATCATGCGCGCACGTATCGGCGGGCGGCGAAGCTGTTGGGTGTCGATGCGTCGACCCTTGTGCGCAAGGCGCAAAAATATGGAATCGAATCACGGGGAGGGGAAGAAGATGGATTTTACGTTGCCAGCCGAGATTGAATTTTTAAAAGAAAACGTCCGCAAATTTGTGAAAGAAGTCGTGGAACCGGTGGCCATGGACATTGAAGAAAACGACCACATTCCAGAAGATATTATTGAAAAATCGAAAGCCATGGGGCTGTTCGGCTTAAGCATCCCAGAAGAATACGGCGGCCTTGGCTTGTCGATGGTCGGCAAATGCGCTATTTACGAGGAACTCGGCAAAACGCATAACGGCTATACGACGCTAATTGGCGCCCATACAGGCATTGGCACGGTCGGCATTGTGGAGCTCGGCACGGAAGAACAAAAGCAGCGCTATTTGCCAAAGATGGCGACGGGCGAATGGATCGGCGCCTTTGCCTTAACCGAGCCGAGCGCCGGCTCGAACGCCGCCGCGATTAAAACGACCGCCGTCCGCAAAGGCGACCGCTACATCATTAACGGCTCGAAGCATTACATTACGAATGCTGTCGACGCCCACGTGTTTACGGTGATGGCGGTCACCGATCCGTCAAAAGGCCCGAAAGGCATTACCTCGTTTATTGTGGAAAAAGATTTCCCCGGCTTTATCGTCGGTAATGTCGAGCGGAAAATGGGACTGCGCGGATCGCATTCAGCCGAGCTGTTTTTTGACAACTTGGAAGTGCCGGTCGAAAACGTGCTCGGAAAAGAAGGCGAGGGATATGTCAACGCTCTCAAAATCCTCGCCAACGGCCGCGCGGGTCTCGCCGCCCGCAACCTCGGTTCGTGCATCCGCCTCTTGGAATACTGCATGGAATACGCCGAACAGCGTGAGCAGTTCGGCAAGCCGATCATCGAGCAGCAAGCGATCCAGCATATGCTGGCGGAAATGAGCATGTTGATCGAAGTGCTGCGCTCAACCGTTTACCGCGTCGCCTGGATGGTCGACCAAAAGATGCGCGTCGTCAAAGAAGCGGCCATCGCCAAACTGTTCGGCTCGGAGGTGTACAACAAAATCGCTGACATGGCCGTGCAAATCCACGGCGGCCTCGGCTACATGAAAGATTACCCGATCGAACGTTACTTCCGCGATGCCCGCATTACGAAAATTTACGAAGGCACCTCGGAAATCCAGCGCAACATCATTGCGAGCGAACTGCGGAAAGAATACGGAAAAGTGCGGGTCTGACCGAAACGCCGTCTGCTGACAGCAGGCGGTGTTTTTTCACCGTGTGCGCCCGGCATGGGTGCAGTCTACAGGGTGAAAGTCCCGAACTGCGAAGGCAGAAGTAACAGTTAGCTTAACGCAAGGGTGTCTGCGGCGACGCAGAATCTGAAGGAA
>NZ_SDKL01000058.1:0-19685 GCF_004123125.1 Geobacillus sp. PK12 | reverse complement strand
TTTATGGAAGGCGTATGTATAATTTTGGATAATCAACACTCGTGGTTTCTCATCTTTTTTCTCCTTTAATAGTTTCTATTAAAATAGACGCATCTTACCAATCTATTGAGGGGTTTGCTCTATTCTCTTCTCATTCTTTATTTAAATACTGAATAAGGAACTTTCACTTCCGGCATTCCCGCTGCATAAGGCGCCACTTCGTATTCATAAAACTTAATAACGATTCCATTCGCGGTAAAATAGAACGGACGTTGGCTGTTAATCTCTATACCAGACAACTCTTCTGTAAAAATGGCCTCGCCGCGATTTGCCCGGTTTGTTAAATCAGTAATCGCATATTTTTTAATCTTATTCAAAGCCGACTGGCTTTTTGCCACATCGCTTAAATACAAACGCTGGCCAGTCAAAACGTTAAAATTATACGCGGTTACTGTAGACATTCCATGTGCGCCGCCAGTATACATATAATCGTAAATTAAAATGCTAAGCAGATTGTTCTCATTATATTTCACTTCATAGGACATTTTATATTCGTAATCTAACATAGATTCTGGAAAATCCCCGCTATATTGCTCACGGTGTTCTTGTTCCGTTCGTTCTAGTTCCATATAAGCGTTATAAGAGGCACGAACGTGCTTTGCAAGTGTTTCATTAATTTTATCTTGGGCAGATTTGCTGATTAATCCTGTCACTTGAGGGTAATCAAAAGTATCCTTATAGGTGCGTTTAATAATTTTTACTCCTAACGCCTGCAGCTTTTCTTTCGATGGAGTCTGATATTTGACCCGATTGTCCCGATCAATAAAATATCCGCCGCCAAGGCCAAGTTTTCCTGGTAGAAACGTATAGATGCGGTACACCTCACCCGGATTTAATTTGCGAACTACTTTTTTTGTTGTTCCATTCAACTTGTAGAGCTCTGTCGGCTTAATGATGGTAGCTTTGCCAATCTGTCCTTTCTTTAATTCCATTCCATCCCATAGTACTTTCGCTAAAGCTTCATTATAAAAAGGACTCGCGAACATAAATAAAAAACAAACAACTACAGACGTAATCCACTTTTTCACGAATATTTCCTCCCCACAAAGATGAAATAAACAGGTGATAATAGCACCATAAAAATTTTACCTCATTTTTCATATAATTGTAAATGTTTTTTATAGATAAGCTACCAAAGTAAAAGATAGCACCGCTACTAAATCGGTACCGTCAAGAATTTTGTGTAATGTAATGGGGTAGGGTTTCTCTGAAATGGATTTGGAATGAATAGGGAACTAGTTTCCTCCACACAGGAGACTGAATATTCAGTCTCCTGTGTGGAAAGGGAGAATCCCCCTATTTTGTTTATTTACAGTATTTGGTTAATGATAACGTTCTTCAAACATTCGCTCGAGGGCTTCATGCGCTTCGGCAAATCCTCGCAACTTTCGCCCTGCCCATTTCTCATTAAAATCTTGAATGGTTAAATACACGACTTTTTCCGCAGCTTCTAAACTGCTCAAACTGTTCATCGGCTTTAGACGTTTCCGAATTTCCTTGATCGTTCGTTCGATGGCATTGGTCGTATAAATCACACTTCGAATACTGCTTGGATCATCCATAAATGTAAGGAGGACATCCAACTCATTGGCCCAAGATTNNTTGAGATCCTCGGCCACTTCGAATTGGTCTTTTTTCCGAACACGGCTGAGGGTGTTGCGGACTTTGTGCACGACACAGCGCTGCACATCGGCTTTCGGATACACCGCCCGAAAGGCTTCCTCCAGCCCCGGAAGGCCATCGAAGACGCCAAGAAGCACTTCCTTGACGCCTCTTTGGTAGAGGTGTTGAAGAATTTCCTGCCATACATAGGCGCTTTCTTGTCCTCCCACAAAGAAATCAAGAATTTCGCGATATCCTTCTTCGTTCACCCCTAACACCACATAAATGACTTCTTTCTCCACGGTTTCGCGACGAAGTTTTACGTATAAACCATCCAAATATAAGACGGAATAACGCTTGTGCAGTGGACGAGTGTGCCATTTCTCGATGTCTTCCTTCACTACATCGGTAATACGGCTGATCGTTGCAGGAGAATAGGCATTGCCTAAAATTCGTTCAATAAACTTGCCAATTTCACGCGTACTCATGCCACTTTGATACATCCTGATGATGGCTTCCTCAAGCTAGCCGGTGTGCCGTTGGTAAGGAGCAAACAACTGTGTTTGAAATTCCCCGTTTCGGTCTCTTGGAACCAAAAGACCCTCAATCCGGCCATATTGCGTATCTAGATTTCGCTGATAGTAGCCGTTTCTCATATTCGGCGTTCCAGCCTGTTCGATTTCAAGGAAATGTTTGATTTCTTCCCGCATAATCAGTTCTAATTTTTCTTTTACAAACTGACGAATGGCATTTTCCAGTTGATTTGCCCAGTCTACATTCGGTATACTTTTAGACATAGGTAGGGTTCTCCTTTCTCTAAGATTTTTGGTCCAATCAGAGAATACCCTACCTTTTTTCTTTTGGTCTAGCAAAATGCTTTACACAAAATTTTATACATCATCATTAAAAGAAAATCTCTATTTTCCTCTCTTCTATCCATTTAGCGAAATTTGCATTTTTAATTTCTGTATGGAATGACTGTCCATCTAACGAATAAATGACCTTCCTTGACTCGTTTCGACCGCTACTCTGCACAAAAGCATAGATTTCTTCTGAGCTTAATTCCGTATTCTTAATGGATAATTGTAGAATACAGTCATAAGACAGCAGGATGTATTGCTCTTTAAACATCAAAAAATCATCGACACCTAATATTCGAAATAAACTTTCGTTATTTACAAAAGTATTATACATCGTATATACACCTTTGCCGTCATCACTACATATATAGGCAGGACCGTAGTACTGATGAACAAGCAATAATGAGAAAAAACAAATAAAGCGCTCTCCTGCATTATTTCCGTTATGTAAAATGATTTGTCTCAATTTCGGAAGATCCGAAAAAGAGGATAATTCACATCGTTCCAGATTATTAATAATATCTCTATTTACTCTGAAAGCTTCCAAAGCTAGTTGTTTCATCGCATCAAATATGTATTGCTTTTTCGTCATTCCTTTTTCTAATAATTGATAAATGGTTTCCATCGATATAATGTATAGCTGTTTCTTCGCCGATAATTGTTTGAAAAGCTCAAAGTGATAATTATTATACCGTTCCTTTGTGGGTATATTCCTAAAAGACTCTTCTAACACTACATCAGGAATAAGAAAAACCGGGGACTGATGAAACGCCTGCAGCAAAAGCGGCAAATTTGATATTTGTTTTCTCAATTTCGTTAAAATCATATTATCTAACATATAAAATGTTTGGTGTTCGTTTAGTGACTGGTACAATTGCTCCGTATTATCTGAAATAAACGGACGAACCGATTCTAAAACAGGAGAATCGAGGACCTTCATCCTTTAGTCCCCCTTTGATCATGCACTGACGCCAACACTTGTTCATATAGCTTATCATAAGATTTTTTAATCGATTGAAGATCCTCCTCATACATCAATCCTTTTGCTTTTTCATACAATTCATCAAACCCGCTGATGTTTATTGTATAACTAGGCTCGAAAAATGATTTGTCTATATCATGAGGAATACGATTTCTATAATCATAGTCCAATGCATTTTTCGCTTCGTTAATCGTGATCAATTCGTTTTGAGCAAGTTTGACAATTAACGCTTTATACGGGATCTGGAAGATACTGATTAATCGCATAATTTTTTCTGGGAGAGATTGTTTCGTATGAGCAGTTTCTAAAAATTGAAAGCTTCTTTCTAACACAAAGTCATTAATTAAAAATTCGGAAGCGAAGAGATTAGGAAGCCGCTCTTTTTCATCATAAATATGATCAATCATGATAAAATTTTGGTCAGGGTTCTTAATTTTATCTCTGTCAAAAAAGAAATGATAAAACTCGTGCGCCCACATGAAATTTTCATATATTCTCGGCTGTGCGGTATTAATATGGACATAATAATCACCGTTATAGTAATACACAAGCCCACCATAGTCAGCATTTTGAATCGGAAACTGCAATACATTTGCATGCTCGTAAAGATAAGTTTTTATAAAATCAAGCGGCTTTACATGAGCAAGAGGATCTCCGAGGGAGTAAATACGGTCCATCGCCTTTTTAATTTTCGGCAAATGTGTTTTGTTATGCTCTAGAATCATTTCAAGATTATCTTTTGTAATCAATGGACTACCCCCTTGGATTTTCCGAATTTGTGACTGATTTTAAAACATCGATCAGTTCAACAAATTCGCTAAAAAGATGCATGCCCTTTTTTAATTCTTCGTCCACTGTACCGTGAAACGAAAGTGCCACATAATTCATAAATGAATCAGATCGGCTACGGTCAAACGTTTTTTCTTTGAATTCCATATCTGCCTTGTAAAAAAAGAACGGATCTTTAATGCGGAATAGCTTATTGATCTTTGCAACATACTCCTCCACATTTCCTTCGCCTTTTAAGAAATTATAATAAGCTGTCTTCTTAATACCAGTGCGTTCCATCACCCATGAATGTTTAATACCTTTACTTTCTATATATTTTTTGACATTCTGACCTACAATTTTGTTTGTATTTACCATACATTTCACCTCCGTATCTACAATAAATTATAAATAAGAATGTAATTGATTTTCTATATATTTTCCTCAAAAAACGGAATATATGATTATTTTATGCAAAAAATTATTAAAAAGTTCTCGATAAAACTCATTTTTTCCTTAAAAAGAGGAATGTATTGCTATATGTTGCCTCCTTCCCTTATAACTTTTTAGCTAAGAGGTCAGGGGATTCTTCCTAATTGCACAAAAATAAAAAATCGTTATCTTCATTAGCTTTTCGAGTATTCTAAAACTAAAATAACTTCTTCTTTATATTCGTTTTTTCAAATTTTTGTATCACAAACTTCATCAGCAACTTTTTCATAAAAATAATCAAGTACAACACGTTTTTTACTCATCGAATTACATTCTCCTTAACGCCTGCATATGGTCTTCTCGTGATGTGTCTACATAAATAGCGGTTGTTTGTATACTTTCATGCCGAGCAAGATAACGGCGCCAAACAGCGATACGTGAGCATGATGGCCGAACGTCGGCACTTGCTTTTGACGGCCAACCTCTGACCATGTCGTACACAACACATGATACGATCGGATATGCGTTTCATCGATGTACAACANNTCGCCCAGGGGCAAAATCCCGATGAAGCAGGAGTTCCAGGCCCCCTTCGTTAAACAGCGACACATAATGGGAAACGGTTTGGCGGCACACGTTGACCATGGAGGCCACGTCTTTGCCCAAATAGCCTTCTATGACCAGGCGGACGGCATCACACGTTGGCGGAGATGAGCGTTTTTGATCTTCCGTTCCTGCTTGCGGAGTTTCCGGGGCGTCCATCCATGGTTGTCGGTGATGTTGAGACGTTTCATGCAGAATTCCGCTCCCTCTAGAAATGTTGATTTATCAAGGCTTTTCGGCCCCTCAGGGGTGTCCAAAAAATATTTTTCGACAAAATCCCTTACATCCTTTTTCAGTTTTGTGGATATCTTACAGACCTAGGGTACGCTTCGTGGTCATGGCTGGGGATATTTTCCTTACGTGGGGAGAAGCGTATTCGATGCACCCTTTGGATCTCCGCGTCGCTGATGAGGACGAACCCTCCCATGTCTCCGGGCGTCTTGGCGCCAACATTCCCTCGTTCGGTCTCGTCATCAGGCGGAGGCCGGCCAAGCTCCTTTGGGGACTCAAGGTCGAATGGATGAAATCACGCCAGCTTCTCCGGTGTCATCTGGTTGTCCAACGATTCTTCCGTTCGCAGGGGGAGGCCTTAGGCCGCCCGTTGCACTTGGGACAAGACGTCCTGCTTCATTCGCTCCGCGTCAAACGCTTGTTTCTTCGTACAAATCGCAAACAGCACATTCAACAGCTTCCGGCACAAGGCGACGATGGATTGCTTTCCGGTCAGCGGGTTGACGGATCGGGTCGTGTAATATTCATGCAGCTCGCGAAACGCCTCGTTGTGCCGGATCAGCGGAATCATCGCCCGAAACAGCACCGAGCGCAACCGTTTCCGTCCCCGTTTGGAGATGTGCTTTTGCCCTTTGCGCTGGCCGGAGGAGTTCTCCTTGAGCGTCAGGCCTGCCAACTTCACCAATTGGCGCGGGTCCCGATAATGGGCGAAGCTGCCGATCTCCGCCTCCAATTGGCGGTATCGGCGGACGAGCGCGGCGATCTCAAACCGGGCCATCGTCGTCCCTTCCGTCACCCCAATGGAGTCCTTCGCGGCGTTGATCAACGCCTGAATTTTGGCCTTCTGCGGGCATTTCAGCCCTTCGCTTTGCCGGTACACCTCGATGAGCTCCTCGGCGGTCCGACCCGCCATATCGGCCGGAAACGGCGTCCACTCCAACACCGAAAGCGCCGTTTTTCCCAGATCGCGAAACACCATCCAAAACTCCGGAAAATACCGGTCGGTCCAGCGGATGATCGCATTTTTCACCGCCGTCTGTTCCTTGCGGAGCTTCTCTTTGAGCGTGCTTCCCACGCGCAAATCGGCTTCGATCTCGTGCAGCAGCCGGGGAACGAGGAATCGTCCGTCTTTTGCNNCGACCGGCACACATGCGCCGGGTTGACCATGACCAACGGGATCCTGTGCTCCTCGAGGAAGTAGGCCAGGTTCAACCAGTAGTGCCCGGTCGGCTCCACCGCGACGATCACCTCTGACTTCCCAAACGCTTGCATCGCCTCCTGAATCGCTTTATACAGCTGCTGAAACCCCTCTTTCGACTGGAAGATCGGGAACGACTTGCGAAGCACGCGCCCCCGGTCATCCACGAAGCAGGCGTAGTGGGTTCGTTTCGCGATATCGATGCCCACGACAAGCGTTTGTTCCGTGACTTGATCAATTTTATAGTTTTGTGTACAATTCATCTGAAGTCCTCCTTGGTATGGTGAGTGATGTGGTTGACACCCCTGCATCATACCAAGAGGGCTTTTTTTGATCAAGTCCCCGGAAAAGCTCCTAACGGGAATGCTTCTTTCCCATGCTTTTCCTTAGGAGCAGTATAACCAGAGTGGGCACCGCTTATGCGAAGGTTAACTTTTCAATGAGCATGTATATAGGCTTAATTGCTTGCGAAACTTCAATTGTGAAAGCAAAATAATGAGCCATGTCCAAATGGCGCCAAATATCGCGATGCTCGTCACCCATTGGAACACTTTTTCCGATACGTAGTTCAAGTAAACGCCGACAAGCATGACAAGCGCGGTAGCGATCAAGGAGACACCCGGGACGCCGCGGCTGTTTAACCGTCCGAATGCGGTTGGCGCTTCTTGCTGTTCAGCGAGGTTGAACAGCATCCGGCTCGTGCTGAAAATGCCGTTGTTGCATGACGATAAAGCCGCAGTCAAGACGACGAAGTTAATGATTCCGGCAGCCGCATGAATGATAGTTTGTAAATAAACAATGTTTCCAAAATATTATTTATAGAATAGTTTGAATAGTTCAGGGAATGATCGAGATTGCCCAGCGGCATCCTATTTTGTACAATAGGAAAGCACAGGCGAAGAGGAACGGAGCGAAGGTGATCGACATGGAAGAACGGGACATGAAGACGTTTCTTGCCCAGCTGCAGCAAGAAGGGCTGCTGACCGAGCAGACGCGTCCGGTTTGGGAAATGATTTTGCCGAAACGATTAAAACGAATGTATGACGTTCTTAACGAGCGCACCCGTTATATTACGGTTTTGATTGAAGCGGTCGACGACCCGCACAATCAGGCAGCGGTGCTGCGGACAGCCGAGGCGTTCGGCGTTCAAGACATCCATATCGTCACGGGAAAAGCGCCATTTTCGCCAAACCGGCTCGTGACGCGCCATGCTGACCAATGGCTGACGCTTCACCGGCAGCCTGATATCGAAACCGCCATCAACGACTTAAAACAGCAAGGGTATCAAGTGTATGCCAGCTATCTTGGCGAGGGGACGATTCCTCTTTCCGACATCGATGTATCCAAACCGACGGCGCTTTTATTTGGCAACGAACATAGCGGCGTATCCGATGAGGCGCTGAAACTCGCAGACGGGACGTTCGTCATCCCGATGTACGGCTTCGTCCAAAGCTTTAACATTTCCGTTGCCGCGGCGCTGGCGCTGTACGATGTGACTGAGCGCGCCCGCCGCCAAGCCGGAACGCGCTATTATTTATCGTCGAATGAGAAAAAAGCGCTCTACCAACAATGGATGTGGCAAACGTTGAATCCGCGCATCCGCAAACAGCTTGAGCTGCAAGGGTATACCATTTAACTTCCCTCCGAAAGAAGTCTTCTACTTCTAAACGTGAAGGTGCGCCAGCATCAGTGAAAGTGGGAGATGAATGTCGGTTGGCGTTAGCCAACGAATAGGATAGAATATGGCTAGAACGGACACCTTCGGAACGAAGGGAAGCGTAAAGGGTTCTTGTGTGTGGCTTACCGTTCAGCGAACACACACAAGTCGCTTGAAGCCCCCGCCTCTAAGCGAAGCGTAGGTGGTGGGTAGTTCACATACAAGAAACGGCCGGATTTTTTGGAACGTAGGGATCCGGCCGTTTTTTTTTGATGTCCTTTCCTTCCTTCAATCCCTTTTCCCATCAATATTTCCCTGAACGAGGAAAACAATTGGCGATTTCTTGAACAATGATTGAACAGTTTGTGACAAATGTTTTGCTGATTTATGAACTTTTTCGCTCATTCGTTTCAAACATTTTCAATTTTGATATGGTAGAGACAAAAGAAAATGCATGGAAGGCCCCGAAATGGTTGGGGCGGAAGAGGGAGGACCGATAGCGATGAAACGGGCGAGATGGCGCGCGGTGCTGGTTTTGCCGTTTTTGTTTTTGCTTGGGGGCTGCGTGGAGCGCACGGCCGTGCTCAATCCGCAAGGGCCGGTGGCGCGCATGCAGTATGATTTGATCATGTGGTCTGTCGGCTTTATGTTGTTCATTATTGTTGTTGTATTTACGTTATTTGCCGTTTTTCTCATTCGTTATCGCGAGAAGCCGGAAAATGCCGGCTATGAGCCGCCGGATGAGGAAGGGAACACGTTGCTTGAAGTCGTCTGGACGGCCATTCCAATTTTGATTGTCGCTGCGCTCGCTGTTCCAACAGTGAAGGCGACGTTTGCGTTGGAAAAGCCGCCGACCGAGACAGTGAAACCGATCACGATCCATGTGACGGCGGCGAACTGGAAATGGATTTTCAGCTATCCGGAAGAAAACATTGAAACGGTCAACTACGTCCATATTCCAGCCGGTGTGCCGGTCAAGTTTAAGCTGACTTCGGTCGGGCCGATGAACTCGTTTTGGGTGCCGGAATTAGGTGGGCAAAAATATGCGATGGACGGCATGGAGACAGAGCTGATTTTGCAAGCCGATAAGCCCGGTTCCTACATGGGGCGGAGCGCCAACTTTTCCGGGGAAAAGTTCGCCCATATGGAGTTTGAGGTCGTCGCACAAACGGGAACGGACTTCCGCAAATGGGTAAATGAAGTGAAACAAACCGCCCCGAAGCTCGATGAGAAAAAATATACACAAATTTTAAAACCGGGGCTTGTTGGGCGAATGACGTTTTCGAACACCCACTTACAATGGATTGACCATGCGAAACAAAACAGCCATCATGCAGATGGAAAGCCAATGAAAAACGACGATCAAAGCGATGAAGCGATGACAAACAGTCATCATCATGGGGAGTAGGAAAGGAGGAGCGAAAGATGAAATGGAGCGAGTTTTTTGTCACGGGTGAGCCGCTCATTTATGCCGCCGATGTCGCCATCGTCTTGACGATGGTCGGCATTGTGTTTGTGTTGACCTATTTTAAAAAATGGAAATGGCTGTGGAACGAATGGCTCACGACGGTGGATCATAAAAAGATTGGCGTCATGTACATTATTTGCGCAGTTTTGATGCTCTTCCGCGGCGGCGTCGATGCGCTTTTGATGCGGGCGCAGCTGACCGCGCCGAACATGAAGTTTCTTGACGCGCAGCATTACAATGAAATATTTACGACGCACGGGACGATTATGATTTTGTTTATGGCGATGCCGTTCATCATCGGTTTGATGAACATTGTCGTTCCGCTGCAAATCGGGGCGCGCGACGTCGCGTTTCCGTATTTGAACGCGTTAAGTTTTTGGCTCTTTTTCTTCGGTGCGTTGCTGTTTAACATTTCCTTTGTCATCGGCGGATCGCCGGATGCCGGTTGGACGGCGTACTTCCCGCTCGCGGGGAATGAGTTCAGCCATGGCGTCGGCAACAACTATTACGCTGTCGCTTTACAAATTTCCGGGATCGGAACATTGATGACCGGGATCAACTTCCTTGTCACGATTTTAAAAATGCGCGCGCCGGGCATGACATTGATGCGCATGCCGATGTTTACGTGGACGATTCTCATTACGTGCGTGCTTATTATTTTCGCCTTCCCGGTATTGACCGTCGCCTTGGCATTAATGACGTTCGACCGCGTATTTGGCACGCAATTTTTCACGATGGCCAATGGCGGCATGTCAATGCTCTGGGCGAACTTGTTCTGGATTTGGGGTCACCCGGAAGTGTATATCGTCATTTTGCCTTCGTTCGGCATTTTCTCGGAGGTCGTCAGCACGTTTGCCCAAAAACGCTTGTTTGGTTATAAGGCCATGGTCGGTTCGATCGTCGGCATTGCGTTCCTGAGCTTTATCGTTTGGGTGCACCACTTCTTTACGATGGGCGCAGGGCCGGCAGTGAACTCTGCCTTCTCGATCACGACGATGGCGATCGCGATCCCGACCGGGGTGAAAATTTTCAACTGGCTGTTTACGATCCGAAAAGGGAAAATTCGTTTTACAACGGCGATGCTTTGGTCGCTGGCGTTCATTCCGAACTTTGTCATCGGCGGCGTGACGGGGGTTATGTTGGCGATGGCGGCGGCCGATTATCAATACCATAACAGCTATTTTCTGATTGCCCATTTCCATTACGTGTTGATCGCGGGTACGGTGTTCGCCTGCTTTGCCGGTTTGCATTATTGGTATCCGAAAATGTTCGGCCATATCTTGAATGAACGGCTTGGCAAGTGGACGTTTTGGCTGTTTATGATCGGCTTTAACATCTGCTTCTTCCCGATGTATTTCCTCGGATTGATGGGGATGACGCGCCGCATGTACACGTACTCGGCTGGTCTCGGCTGGACGCCGCTCAACGTCGTCGCGACGGTCGGGGCGGTGTTGATGGGCATCGGGTTTATCGTGCTTTGTTACAACATTTATTACAGCGCCCGCTACGGCGAGCGCGACATGACCGGCGACCCGTG
Organism: Geobacillus sp. PK12; assembly: GCF_004123125.1. Lineage (NCBI taxonomy): Bacteria > Bacillati > Bacillota > Bacilli > Caryophanales > Anoxybacillaceae > Geobacillus > Geobacillus sp. PK12. The sequence continues at coordinate 8,308 of NZ_SDKL01000058.1, read as the reverse complement.
GAACGGGCGGACGCTCGAGTGGGCGACCGCGTCGCCGCCGGTGCATTACAATTTCCCGGTGACGCCGGTTGTCGAAGATGTGGATGCCTATTGGGTGATGAAGAAAAAATATGGCGGCTTCCACGTGAAAGAAGAAGACTTGAAGCCGATCCATATGCCAAGCAACTCAGGACGCCCGTTTTGGATGTCGGTGGCGTTTTTCGTCGCCGGGTTCGGCCTCGTGTTCAAATGGTTTGCGTTGGCTATCGTTGGTGCGTTGTTCATTGTGCTTGGATTGATTCTCCGCTCATTTGAAGACGATGATGGCTACCATATTCCGGTTGACGAAATCAAACGGATGGAACGAGCGGCGCGGAAGGGGGCGTAACGAATGGGAGAAGCTGCACATCGCTATGATGAAACGCTGCCGTTGGAGTATCGGACGCAAGAGAGTCGGTTGAACATATTGGGCTTTTGGATTTTCCTCGGGGCGGAAGTCGCGCTGTTTGCGACGCTGTTTGCGACGTATCTCGTCTTGTTCCAACGGACCGGCTCGGGGCCGACGGCAGCGGAGCTGTTTGAGGTACAAGACGTTCTGATTGAAACGCTGTTGCTTTTAACGAGCAGTTTTACGTGCGGGTTGGCCATTTTTGAAATGCGCCGCGGCCGCATAAGCGGGCTCATCGCTTGGCTGCTCGTGACGCTTTTGCTCGGCGCCGGGTTTATTACGTTTGAAATTCGCGAGTTCATCCATTACGTCCATGAAGGAGCGACGATGCAGACGAGCGCATTTTTATCAAGCTTTTTCGTGCTCGTCGGCACGCACGGCGCCCACGTCAGTTTAGGAATTGGCTGGATGATTTTGATCATCATCCAGCTCCTCCAGCGCGGCTTTACGCCGAAAACAGCGCGGAAAGTGTTTATTGTCAGCTTGTACTGGCACTTTTTGGACGTCGTTTGGATTTTCATCTTCACGCTCGTCTATTTGTTAGGGATGGTGATCTAACCATGGGCACGAACGGCCATCACGAATCATTTCCGTGGAAACATATCATTGGGTTTTTGTTGTCGCTCGTCTTGACGTTTGCCGCTCTTTGGGTGGCGCTCTCATCCGGACTGCCGCTCAAAGCGGTCATTGTCATCATTGTTGTGTTTGCGGTGATTCAAGCAAGCTTGCAGCTGTTTATGTTCATGCATGTCAACGAAAGCGACAGCGGCCGCATTCAAACATTCAACATGGCGTACAGCTTCTTTATCGCCATTGTCGTTGTCGCCGGTTCGATTTGGGTGATGCAGTTTGTGTTGTAAAGCGAGGCTGGCCGGGGATTCGGCCGGCTTTTTATGTTCAGAAGGACTTTTGTGGTTGTCATAGATGCCTGAAATGGGGGAGCCGTTGACGGAACATTGAAGAGATGGGGAGGCAACATGGTTGCATTATAGGGGGCATGATATGTGCCTAAAAAAAGTCGTCTTGCCTCGAACAGGCAAGACGACTTTTTACAGCACTTTTGATAAAAACGCTTTCGTCCGCTCATGCTGCGGGTGGTCGAACAAGTCTTCCGGCTTCCCTTCCTCGACAATGTAGCCGCCGTCCATAAACAGGACGCGGTCGCCGACTTCACGGGCAAAGCCCATCTCGTGGGTGACGACGACCATCGTCATCCCTTCATTGGCCAGCTGCTTCATGACCGAGAGCACTTCCCCGACCATTTCCGGGTCGAGCGCTGATGTCGGCTCGTCAAACAGCATGATTTTCGGTTCCATGGCGAGCGCCCGGGCGATGGCGACGCGCTGCGCCTGCCCACCGGAGAGGGAGTCCGGGTAGACATGCGCTTTGTCTTGCAGCCCGACTTTGGCGAGCAGCTCCATCGCCTTCGCTTCCGCTTTTTCACGCGGCCATTTCCGCACTTTCATCAGTGCCAGCGTGATATTGTTCAGCACCGTCATATGCGGAAACAAGTTAAAGCGCTGGAACACCATTCCGACTTCTTCCCGCACTTTATTTAAGTTCGTGTCTTTCGCCTTTAAATTAATGCCGTCAATAATAATTTCACCTTCATCGAAATCCTCAAGCAAGTTTAAACAGCGTAAAAACGTCGATTTTCCCGACCCCGATGGGCCGATGACGACCACGACTTCTCCTTCGCGAATATGGACATCGATTCCTTTTAAAACTTGGAGCGAACCAAACGATTTTTTCAGCTGGCGTACGTCAATCATTGGGTCGAATACTTCCTTTCAAGATAGTGTGACAGTTTGCTTAACGAAAGCGTTAAGAGCAAATAGATGAACGCCACTGTTAAATACGGCTCCCAAACGCGGTAATACTCACCCGCGGCCGCTTTCCCCCAATACATGATTTCCGGGGCGGCGATGACCATCCCAAGCGACGAATCTTTAATTAAGACGATAAACTCGTTCGCAAACGGCGGAATCATTCGCTTTAACGCCTGCGGCAAAATAATGTAGCGCATCGCCTGCGCATGCGTCATCCCAAGCGAGCGGGCCGCTTCCATTTGCCCTTTGTCGATCGACTGGATGCCGGCGCGGAAAATCTCGGCCACATACGCGGCCGAGTTGAGCGACAGCGAGACGGCCAGGGAAGCGACGGCATTTGGCTGGGCGAAAAAGAGCGGCATGGCGCCGAAATGGACGAGCAAAATTTGCACGACAAGCGGCGTACCGCGGAAAAAGTTAATGTACCACGAAAACGGCAAACGAATAATCGGGTTGGACGACATTTTGCCAAGGCCGATGAACAGGCCGAGAATGAGGCCGAACACGATGCCGGCTAATGATACGCCGATCGTTACGAGCAGCCCTTGCCAAAAGTAAGGGGCGTATTCAACAATAATATCAAAACGAAAATCCATCGATCTCACCTTTCTCTACGAAAAATGCGTAACTTGCGGGTAGTTACGCATTTTCTTTGTTCGCACGCTTATTGTTGTTTTAATCGATCAAGCTTCGGTTCTTTTCCAAACCATTTTTTATAGATTTCAGTGTATTTGCCGCTGTTGATGACGTTTTTTAATGCTTCGTCCACTTTTGCTTTCAATTCGCTGTTTTTTGGGAAGATCATACCATAATATTCTGAAGCGAAGTTTTTTGGATCCTCAATGACTTGCAGTTTTTTATTGGGATTGTTTTTCACGTATTCGTTCGCCACTGCATTGTCCGTGATAACAGCATCAACGCCGCCGTTTAGAAGCTCCATAATGGCAACGACTGTTGTTTCGAATTTTTTAATATGAGGGCCTTTCCCAAAAAGCTTTTCTGCTGCTTCTTGACCAGTTGTCGCATTTTGCACGCCGATCGTTTTCCCTTTTAAGTCAAGGGCGTTTTTCACCGGGCTGCCTTGTTTGACTAAGATGACTTGTGTTGCTTCAAAGTACGGAGCTGAGAAATCATAAGATTGTTTCCGCTCGTCCGTAATCGTAATGCCGGAAATGCCCATGTCGATTTCTTTGCTTTGCAGCGAAGCGAACAGCGGATCCCAGCCGATGTTTTTTAATTCATAATCCAAGCCGGCTTCTTTCATCACCGCATCCAAAAGGTCGGCGTCAAACCCAACAATTTTTCCTTTTTGCATATATTCAAATGGCGCAAACGCCGCGTCCGTCCCGACGGTGATTTTTTGCTTCCCTTCTTTTTCAGCGCCTGACGGAGAGCTTGTTTCTGTCGACTTGCCACAAGCGGCGAGCGCCATAAACAACGCAGCAACGACCGCTACGATCAAACCTTTCTTCATTTTTAACATCCTATAAAATCCCCCTTTGGAATCATTGTCGATGAACGATTATCATACTATCAATATTTTTGTTATTATGCAATAGGTTTTATAAAAATAATTGTTTGAACATTTTGGTACTGCCGTATAAATGGGGAAAAGGCGCATTTTTCAATGTTTTTCGCCACATTAACTGAAGGGCATATGGCTAATATCATTTCGTGTGCATTTTTATAAAATAATTTTTTATGTATAAAAAGACATAAACGATTGATTTTTAATTTACAGAATATTATACCAGAAAGAGGGTAGAGTTGGCAAAGGTTTTGTCAATTTGTTTATTATAGCGGTATGGAAAAATAAATACTATTGTGTAAATACTATCAATTTCGTTATGATGAAAGTGGTGACAAGACAGTAGAGGAAGGAGAGTCCATATGGTTTTATTTTCCGTCATTGTGTATTTAGTCGGCATGCTTTGGATTGGCTATTGGGCGTATAAACGGACGTCGAATTTGTCCGATTATATGCTTGGCGGCCGGACGCTCGGGCCGGCGGTGACGGCGCTCAGCGCCGGGGCTTCCGACATGAGCGGCTGGCTGCTCATGGGGCTGCCGGGGGCGATGTATGTCGATGGGGTGAGCGCCGCCTGGATCGTCATCGGCTTGACGCTTGGCGCTTATGCAAACTGGTTGTTTGTCGCGCCGCGCTTGCGCGTCTATACGGAAGTAGCGAACGACTCGATTACGATTCCGGAGTTTTTGGAAAACCGTTTCGGCGATGCGTCGAAATTGTTGCGGATGGCATCTGGGATTGTCATTATGGTCTTTTTTACGTTTTATGTCTCGTCCGGCCTCGTTTCGGGGGGCGTTCTGTTTGAAAACTCGTTTGGTGTCAGCTACCATACGGGCTTGTGGATCGTCGGCGGCGTTGTCGTCGCTTACACGCTGTTTGGCGGCTTTTTGGCCGTCAGCTGGACGGACTTTGTCCAAGGGACGATTATGTTCATCGCGTTGATTTTAGTGCCGGTCGTGACGCTGTTCCATACAGGCGGGCCGGTGGATACGATGGAGACGATTCGCGACATCGATCCCAACTTGTTGAATATATGGAAAGGAACAAGTTTTCTTGGCATCATTTCATTATTCGCCTGGGGGCTTGGGTATTTCGGCCAGCCGCACATTATCGTCCGCTTTATGGCCATTAAGTCGGTGAAAGAAATGAAAAGCGCCCGCCGCATCGGCATGGGTTGGATGATTTTCTCGGTTGTCGGAGCGATGTTGACCGGTCTTTTTGGAATCGCTTACTTTTCGCAGCGCGGCATGAAACTTGATGATCCGGAAACGGTGTTTATTCAACTCGGACACATTTTGTTCCATCCGATTATTACTGGGTTTTTGCTGGCGGCGATTTTAGCCGCGATTATGAGCACCATTTCATCCCAGCTGCTCGTCACCTCGAGCTCGCTGACCGAAGACTTGTATAAAGTCGTGTTCCGCCGCGCGGCTTCGGATAAGGAGCTTGTCTTCGTCGGGCGTTTGTCGGTGCTCCTTGTCGCCATTGTCGCGACAGCGCTGGCGTATACGAAAAACGACACCATTTTAAACTTGGTCGGCTATGCGTGGGCTGGGTTTGGCGCATCGTTTGGCCCCGTCATTTTGCTTAGCTTATGCTGGCGGCGGATGACGAAATGGGGGGCGCTCGCCGGCATGGTCGCTGGGGCATTGACGGTCATTCTTTGGACGCAATCCGCCTACTTAAAAGGGCTGTTGTATGAAATGATCCCCGGTTTTGCCGCCAGCTTGGCAGCGATTGTGATCGTCAGCTTGCTGACGAAGGAGCCAGAAGGGAAAGTAGCTGAACAATTTGATCGATTCAAGCAGTTGCTGTCCTAAAAATAGGCAAAAGGGTGTCCCCTTGCGCAGGGGCACCCTTTTTGTCGTTTAGGACTATTTCACTTGATTCCAATCCGGGTACAAGTCGATGCGCCGGTCGCGCCATGTCGCGACCGATCCTTTTTCCCGCACTTTGCGAAGAAGCGATAAGTCGAGGTCAGCCGTAATGACCATGTCGTCGTTGATCTCGCCGGCCGCAAGCACGCCGCCGGGTGGGAACGGGATGTCGTTGGGCGTGATGACGGCCGCTTGGCCGAAATTGGCGCGCATAAAGTCGACCGTCGGAAGCGACCCGACCGTGCCGGTCGTGACGACATACACTTCGTTTTCGATGGCCCGCGCGTGGCAGCAATACCGTACGCGGTAAAACCCGTGCCGGTCATCGGTGCACGACGGACAGAAGATGACATCTGCCCCTTTGGCGCGCGCCATGCGAACGATTTCCGGAAACTCGATGTCATAGCACGTCAAAATGGCGATCGTCGCTTTGTCCGTTTCAAACACATGCACGCCGTCGCCTGGAGCGATATTCCACTCGTTGACCTCAGTCGGGGTGATATGCAGCTTCGCCTGGCGATGGACCGTCCCGTCCGGCGCAAACAAATGGGCGACATTGTACAGCTTGCCGTTTTGGCGGATGACATGCGTGCCGCCGATCAAATACATGCCGGTGTCTTTAGCGAGCGACACAAACAGCTCGGTGTATTTTTCGGTATAATTCGGCAAGTCATCAATCGTCGCTTGCCGTCCGTCGTCAAGCGGAATCGAGAGCAGCTGGGTGGTGAAAAATTCCGGGAACAACACAAACTCAGCGTCAAACTCTTGCGCCGTTTTGACGTAATGCGTCACTTGCGCGGCAAATTCATCAAACGAACGGATGGTATGAAGATGATATTGGACAGCCGAGACGCGCAATGGCGGCACCTTCCTTTCTATTTCTATATGGCATCTATTTTAGCGCCATGCAAATCGTTTGGAGGCATTTGCTTTTTCGGTATGCGCAGGCCTCGCTCCCTTCCTAATTCCAAGGAGGGGAGTTGCGGAAAAAGACAAGGACGAGGCCTTGTCTATTGTTCGCCGTAGCGGCGGTACGCGCCGTGATGCGTCGGCCCGACGTATTCGTTGAGCGGGAACGAGTGGCGGATGGCGGCGGTGATGAACGCTTTGGCCGTCGCAATGGCGTCTTTCACCGGCCGGCCTTTCGCCAGTTCGGCGGCAATGGCGGCCGAGAACGTGCAGCCGGCGCCGTGCGTATACGTCGTGTCAATCCGTTCCGACTCAAGCAGCTCGAACGTTTTGCCGTCGTAAAGGACGTCAACCGCATAGTCGTGCGGAATTTTCCGTCCGCCTTTGACGATCACATATTGAGCGCCGAGCTCATGAATGCGCCCGGCCGCCTCTTTCATGTCCTCAACCGTTTCAATGCGCGGCAGGCCGGCTAGCTGCGCCGCCTCAAACAAGTTCGGCGTCACGACCGTTGCTTTTGGCACGAGCGTTTCCCGGTAGCACACCGTATTTTCCGGGTGGAGCGGCTCATCCGCCCCTTTGCACACCATAACCGGGTCGATGACGGCGTTTTTCAAGCCATGTTTTTCAATGGCGCGCGCTGCCAATTCAATGATATCCGTCGTCGGCAGCATCCCCGTTTTGAAGGCGTCGACGCCAACGCCGACGATGATCGTCTCAAGCTGAGCTTCGATCGTCGCCAAGTCCACCGGAAACACTTGATGCGCCCAACGGTTGTGCGGATCCATGGCGACGATCGTCGTGATCGCCGTCATTCCGTATACGCCAAGCTCTTGGAACGTTTTCAAGTCCGCCTGCAGCCCGGCGCCGCCGCTGCTGTCTGACCCGGCGATCGTTAACGCTTTTGGCATCGTCATCGTCATCACTCCTTTGTTCTACAAGATTATATCATGAAGCCGCCCTCAAGGACGAAATAGTTGTTCTACATCAACAGAAAAACCGTCAAGCGCGCGCGAATAGGCCATGCCGGTTTCTTTCCAGACGCCGGCTTGTTCATATTGTCCGTCGTCATTGAGCGAGTAGATTTGCACAACAGAGTGCATAGGGTTCACGATCCAATATTCACCGACTCCGTATTGCATATACAAGTTCAATTTGAACACGAGATCATACGCCTGGTTGGAAGGACTTAAAATTTCAATGATCAACGTTGGGACGCCGACAAATTTGCTGTCCGTTAATCCGCTTCGATCGCAGATCACGGTTAAATCAGGGACGACAATTTTCTTGCCTTCGATTCGTTCGTTCTTTAGTTCGATATCAAAAGGGGCATGAAACACTTCACACGGCTTTCCTTCTAAAAAATGGAACAGTTGGACGTACAGCCGTCCCGATAGGCGTTGGTGCTGGGTCGAAGGGGAGGGAGACATCAACACAGCGCCATCAATATATTCTAAAATACGATCGGTTGTTTCCCGCATGCGATAAAATTCTTCAAGCGATACCGCCTGTTTTCCCGGAACGTTCACGAAATCACCTTCTTTCCCGCTTTCTATTTTCATTATACACGGCCTGCTTTGCTGAACGAAAATGATTTGGCATAACGCAACAGGGGGCATACTCCCATACCCGTCAAGTTAGCGGTATAAAATTTTTAAGACGATACTCGTGTTCATCCCCGCAGTGAATGATGGGGATCACATCCATTATTGGGCATACCAAATACCCCTCCAGAAGA
>NZ_SDKL01000057.1:0-17595 GCF_004123125.1 Geobacillus sp. PK12 | reverse complement strand
GTGGTGTGAGAGGACGAGGGTTAGTCACCCTCTCCTACTCGATTATTGTCGGAAAATGTCATTCGCTTTTCGTTGACGAAAGGAAAAGAAGATTGCTAGAATGAGAGAAAATGAGTGACTATTCATAACGCTCCAGTCATTTGTGCAATCTTCCTCTTAGATGACGACCTACCTTTCGTAACAAGGCCTTTCTTGTAAGCCCTTACATAAATGAACTTGCCCCATGATCATCGATGGAGAAGCATCATATCCAGTGAGTTCGAGAAAAAATAGAAAAGGAGTGGTGACCGTGCGGCGGGCCGAGCCGTTGGTTACAACAGGCAGCCGCGGGCTGCAGGAAGATTCGTTTCCATTTCGGCTTTACCAAAAGGCCAAGCGGTTGGAAGCGGCGGCCCACGATTCGATGTTCGGCCCCGATCACCATGCCGACATCATGAATTTCACCGCCCGCCAACTGGCAGCGAGGATGGAAGTGTTGAAAAAAGCGCAGGAGAAACCGTTTGACGAGCTGTTTGGACTCGAAGAAAGCGAACATGTCGGGTGAGAGGGAGGCTAGGCCGAAAAACGGCTTTCTATACGTTGAACAGGCAGACGCCAACCGGCAATGATGACCGGCTGTTCGACGCCAATGGAAATCGATAGATGTCTATATTGAAGCCGGCAAGCAAGAAGGTGCGACCATTGTATGCGGAGGTCATGAAGTCGAAGTGCCCGGCTGTGAAGGCGGCCATTTTGTCGCGCCGACGATTTTTTCGAATGTCACGAATGACATGAAAATCGCCCAAGAAGAGATTTTCGGTCCAGTGTTGTCGATCATCCGCTATCATGACGTGGAAGAGGCAGTGGCGATGGCCAACGATACGATCTACGGGCTGGCGGCCGGCGTCTGGACGCGCGACGTCAACAAGGCGTACGCCATCGCCGGGCGTCTGCAGGCTGGGGTCGTCTGGATCAATGACTGGCATATGCTGCGCAATGACGCGCCGTTTGGCGGCTACAAGCAAAGCGGCATCGGGCGCGAGATGGGCAAATATTCGCTTGATGCTTACACGCAGCTGAAGCATGTGCACACATCAATGGTGCCGGAGCTTGAAAAGCGGAAATGGTATCAAGTGCTGTTTTCCCGCCTGCACGCTATGATGAAAAAGTAAAGGGGGACGAAGGAACATGACGACGTTAGCGAACTTTTGGCTGCGCACCGCCATTTACACCGGATCGAACGCCCGCGCGCTCGTGCCGGACTTGTTCCGCGGGCTGGGTGCTAAGCGGGTGCTATTGCTTTCCGACCGAGGACTCGAGCAGGCTGGGGTCGTGGAGAAAGTGGCCGATCTGTTTCGGCTGACAACGCGCGGCGTTGGACCGGAGCTGGCCGGCATCTTTTTAGATATTCGCCAAGATGCGGAGAGCGAATGCGTCAATGAAGCGGTGCGCTATGCGCGCGAGATCGGAGCTGACGCCTTGTTGGCGGTCGGCGGCGGCAGCGTGCTCGATACGGCCAAAGGGGTGAAATACGCCCTGTTTAAAGGGTTGCGTGACATTAAAGAGGCGATTCCAGGCGGGCTGCGGTACGAGTCGTTCCCGCAGGCGCAATTCATGCCGATTCCGCACATCGCCATCCCGACGACGGCCGGCACGGGGTCGGAAGTATCGCCGATCGCAGTCATTTATAATGAAGAGCTGCGCTTGAAAACGAACATCATCAATCCGTTTATCAATGCTGATGTGGCCGTTTTGGATCCTGATTTAACGGTAGGGCTTCCCCCGAAGGTGACGGCGTTTACCGGCATGGACGCGCTCACCCATGCCATTGAAGCGCTCGCCTCGCCGATGGCGACCGCCATGACCGATGCGTGCGCCTTGCAGGCGATCCGCCTGATCCGCGACTACTTGCCGATAGCGGTCCGCGACGGCGGAAACATCCGCGCCCGCTTGGAGATGCTGCAGGCGAGCCTGCTCGGCATCACCGCGTTCAGCTTTGCCTTAAACGCTATTCCGGTGCACAATTTCGCCCATGCGTACGGAGCGATGTTCCGCATTCCCCACGGATTGGCGAACGCTGTCTTTCTGCCGGTCGTGATGGAAGCGATTCCGGAGTTGTATTTGCCGAAAGCGAAGCTGCTCGCTCAAGCGCTTGGCATTCACGATCACGGCCAAGGAGACGATGTGCTGTTGGCGAAGTCCATTGAACGAATCCGCCAGCTGCGCGACGACATTGGCTTGCCAAGGGATTTTGCTGACTACCCGATCACGGCGGAGCAATTTGCCGCCACCATCCCGGCGGTTGCCTCCGATCCGGCCGCAGTCAGCTTCCCGATGCCGCCGGAATTGATTCAAGCCATCGGTGAGCGCGTCGTCAAGCTGACAGTGGAAAAAGGACAAGGCAAGTAGAAACAGGTGTCCCGTTCGGTATGCGGGACACCTGTTTTCGTGCCGGCTGTTCAGCCCCGCGGCCGTCCGATGACCGCATCTAACGACCAAAGCCGGCTGCCGTTCAGCCACAAATATACGGACATTGCAAGCAAGGCGAGGTTGAATTCATAGCCCGTTTCCCGTCCGTTGCCAAGCAAACCGGCGTCGGCTTTGGCGGTGGCGATGGCTCCGGCCATGATAATGACAAACACCGCCGCAATCGGCCGTGTGCCAAGGCCAAGCATCATCGCCCAGCCGCCGGCAAGCTCCACCATCGTCACGATGTAGGCGAGCCAGCCGGGAAGGCCCATAGCAACAAACGAATCCGTTGCCGCCTCAAGCCCCCGTTGCCATTTCACCCACCCATGGGCGAAAAAGATGAATCCGGTGACAATCCGCAATAGAAAAGCGCCTAGTTCGTGAGAATGCATCGGTTTTTGTCCTCCTTGTCCCAACAGCATGGTAGTACAATGTATGCGGGCGGGTCCGCCCCCATGCCTTTCATTCGCCATTTGACCAGCGATGGGCTACAATGGAGGGGAAGCGCGTCAAAAGTAGAGGAGGATGGCCATGAAAATTGAAGTATGGTCCGATTTTGTCTGCCCGTTTTGCTATATCGGCAAACGTCGCTTGGAACAGGCGCTTGAGCCATTTCCGCACCGGGAAAACGTTGAAATCGTATTCCGCAGCTTTGAACTCGATCCAAACGCACCAAACGAGACCCCGTTGACGATTCACGAAATCATCGCCAACAAATACGGCATTTCGCTTGAAGAAGCGAAGCGGGCGAACGCCGATATCGGCCGGCAGGCGGAGGCGGTCGGCTTGACGTTCCGCTTTGAGACGATGAAGCCGACGAACACGTTTGACGCCCACCGGTTGGCGCAATACGCCAAGGAAAAAGGGAAGCTGAACGACATGGTGGAACGGCTGTTTTATGCGTATTTCACGGAGTCGAAGCGAATCAGCGACCGCAATGTGCTGCTTGCGATCGCCGAAGCGGCCGGGCTTGAGCGGACGGAAGCGGAAGAAGTGTTGGCCAGCGGCCGCTACACACAAGAGGTGCGCCGCGATGAGGAAGAAGCGGCGGCGTTGGGCATCCGCGGTGTGCCGTTTTTTGTTTTCAACGGGAAGTATGCGATTTCCGGCGCCCAGCCGGTTGACGTGTTCCGGCGGGCGCTGGAGAAGGTATGGGAGGAAGAACAATCGCGGCCGCTGCAGCTTCTCGGTGAAGAGGGGCGGGCGTGTGGAGACGATGATTGCCGATTCAATTGAATCGATATGGAATGGTTGGGTAGAGGCGGTCTCAAAAGATCGTCTCTCTTTGAGAGATTCAATAGATAGATCGTGTCGCCGCAGTGATTTGTTCCTGCCTTCTTGCAAGAAAGAAAGGGTGTCCCGTTGCGTTGGGGACACCCTCTTTGATGATGAAGTTGTCATCCGATTAGGAAGTATGGTACATTTAATGATAATGAAAATCGTTTTTAAATCAGATGCGGAGGGAACAGTGATGGCCGATTTGTACGATGTCACCATTATCGGCGGCGGACCAGCGGGATTGTATGCATCGTTTTACAGCGGGCTGCGTCAAATGAAGACGAAGTTGATCGAGTACCAGCCGCAGTTGGGCGGCAAGTTGCATGTCTACCCGGAAAAGTTTATTTGGGATGTCGGAGGGCATGCGCCCATTACAGGAGAACAATTGATGAACCAATTGATCAAGCAGGCGCTGTTATTTGACCCAACAATCGTTTTGAATGAAAAAGTCACGGCCATCCTACGCCAACCGGACGGCACATTTTTGCTGCAAACCGCTTCAGGAGCGCAACATTGGTCCAAAACGGTCATTGTAGCAGTCGGAAGCGGCATCATCAAACCGAAAAAGCTGGACATCGAAGGGGCGGAAACATTTGAGGTGACGAATTTGCATTATACCGTCAAATCGCTCCAGCGATTTAAAGGGAAAACCGTGATCATTTCCGGCGGCGGCAATTCGGCGGTCGATTGGGCAAACGAGCTCGTGCCGATCGCCAAAACCGTTTATGTCACCTACCGAAACGAAGAGTTCAAAGGCCATGAAGCGCAAGTTTCACAGCTGCTTCACAGCGGGGCGGTTTGTTATTTTCATACATCGATTACGAAACTGATTGCTGATGCCCGCCATCATGCCATTGAGCAGGTCGAGCTGACCAACCATGCGACCGGTGAGGTCGTCCATCTGCCCGTGGATGAGGTGATCGTCAGCCATGGTTATGAAATTGACACTTCGCTTCTGAAAAACAGCCCTTTGCATATCGAAATGGTGGATGACTACTATATCGCGGGCAATGCGAACAGCGAGACTTCGGTGCCGGGGCTGTATGCGGCGGGCGACATTTTAAAGTATGACGGCAAACTTCATCTGATCGCCGGAGCTTTCCAAGACGCCGCCAATGCAGTCAACAGTGCCAAGCGGTTCATTGATCCATCAGCGGAACGATTTGCCATGGTCTCCTCTCATAACGAGCGGTTTCAAGAGAAAAATCAAGCGATCATCGAGCAGTTGATCAAGGGGGTATAGGGAGCAGGGTGAAATACCTTGCAATGAATTTCTTTTTCAGGTTTGGCAGACAAAAATAAGAAAGGGGTGTCCCGTTTCTGTCTGGGATCCCCCTTCGTTAGTTTTAACCGCGTTTGACAAAAAGCGGTAAGTCCGTATGCCCCATGCCGCGGACGTAGACGAACAGCTGGCCTTTATGATGAATTTCGTGATCCATTGCCATTTGCAACAACTGCTTGGCTGGAATTTGAATGCCGAAAATCGATGTTAAATCGAGCGTCCGGTCGAAGTCGTCATCGCTCATCGATTCGATGAGCTGCCTCGTTTTTTCCGTATATGTTTCCGCCAGCTTGGCCAAATTCGTCTCCGGCTCCTCGATTTTTTGCCGGAACAGCGATGGATCGCCGTGTTTTGCCGTATTAGCGAAATTGTAGAAGCTGAACAGCATATGCGTCGCCAGCTGCTTCGCTGTCATCGAGGTCGGCGTCGGTTTGTAATCATAATGCGCTTCGTCGATTTTGTGGATCAGTTCCAGCGTGACACGGCGGTGCGAAAGGAAATATTGCACCCATTGTTGTGCGCGGGACATGGCCATTCCTCCCTTTGGTTATGGACTTCTATTTTCTATTTTACCATAAAGGCTCTTCACCAAAAGTTGTACTTGATTTTTTCTGAACATACCCTATTTACGCTTGTGAGGGAAAATCAACAAATCCGTGATTTTTGCACATCTTTGTGCAGGAAACCGTATTGCTTGTCAAGTACATGTTGTGGTGAAGAGCCAAAAAGAAAAACGATTTTGTCCTTGACAAAATCGTTTTTCAACAGTCTGGGGTATAAATATTTATACCTTATTGTTTTGCTGATACAGTTGTACGATTTGTTCCTCCTGTTCGCTAATGATGACTTTTGGAACAGGCGTCGGTTTTTTGTTTTGATCGATGGCGACCATCGTCAAAAAGCATGTAGTGGTCAAGTGATGTTCGCCTGTAAATAAATCTTCTGTTTCGACTTTGACGAATACCTTCATGGATGTGCGTCCAGTCGAGTAGACGAATGCTTCAAGTTTTAAAATATCGCCTACTTTCGCGGACGAAATGAAATCAACTTTGTCGATCGAAACGGTGACGACCGCTTTTCGTGCATGGCGCATGGCGGATATTGCTGCAATTTCATCAATATACGCTAAAACGGTGCCGCCAAAAATCGTGCCAAGATGGTTCGTATCAGAAGGCAAAACGAGCCGCATTTGAATCGTTTTTGATTGCTCGACGTTTACTTCCATGACGGTTTCCCTCCGCAAGCCAAAAGTCGCTCCCGGTATTCGCGCGCGGCTTCCACCATCGCTTTGAGTGCGGCAATTGCTTCCTTTTCTTTTCGCGTTTTTAATCCGCAATCGGGATTGACCCAAAATTGTTCTGGACGAAGGACGCGAAGCGCTCGCTCGATTTGTTCGCTTATTTCTTTTTTTGTCGGAATGCGTGGGCTGTGAATGTCATAAACCCCTAAGCCGATTTCTTTTTTGTACTCATATGTTTCAAATGCAGCAATAAGCTCACCATGGCTTCGCGATGATTCAATGGAAATGACGTCGGCATCAAGTTTATCGATGACATGCATCATCTGTTCAAACTGTGAATAGCACATATGGGTATGAATTTGCGTTTCCTCTTTCACTGATGAGGTAGCAAGACGAAACGCCATAACGGCATCTTCCCAATAGGATGCGTGTTTTTCCTTTTTCAATGGCAATCCTTCCCGCAATGCTGGTTCATCGACTTGAATGATGCGTATGCCTTTCGCTTCCAAGCGCAACACTTCTTCACGAATGGCCAAGGCGAGCTGTGTCAGCACATGTTTTCGTGGAATGTCGTCGCGAACGAACGACCAGTTTAACATGGTTACAGGGCCTGTCAGCATGCCTTTGACAGGTTTATGGGTCAGCGACTGGGCATATACCGTTTCTTCTACGGTCATCGGTTGTTGGTAGGACACATGGCTAAAAATAATGGGCGGGCGAACACAACGTGATCCATACGATTGTACCCAGCCGTTTGTCGTGCATGCCATGCCTTGCAGCTTTTCACCGAAAAATTCTACCATATCTGTGCGCTCAAATTCCCCATGGACAAGCACGTCGAGCTGCAGTTGCTCTTGAATGTCGATCCATTTTGCGATTTCTTTCTTTATAAAGGACTTATATTGATGATCGTTCCATTCCCCTTTTTTCCACTTCATCCGAGCTTGACGCACGTCGCTCGTCTGCGGGAAGCTGCCGATTGTCGTTGTCGGCAACAGCGGGAGTTGCAAATGTGATTGTTGTATCTTTCGTCGTTTGCTGTAAGGTGTTCGGCTTACCGGAACGGCTGTGATCTCGTTTATTTGTTCTTGTTGTTTGCGGAACTTGGCTAAATTACTGTTTGTTTGTTCGTCGTATTGGATTAGCTTGTCGATTGTTGTGTTTCCTTTCATATATTCTGTCAGCATACGTATTTCATCTAATTTTTCATCGGCAAATGATAAAGCCCCAGCGAGCTCCGGCGGCAGTGAATGTTCGTGTTTTGTCGTGACAGGGACGTGCAGTAAGCTGCAAGACGGTTGAATGATCAGTTGTTCAGCAACGTTTGCTAGATGGTGAAGGAGCGTCGCTTTTTGGGCAAGCGAACTTTTCCATACATTGCGGCCATCTACAATCCCAGCAACTAATATTTTATCTTTCGGAAATCCATAGGTGTTTATGTTTTTCATGTTTTCGCCATTATCATGTACAAAGTCAAGCCCAATGCCTGCGACAGGTAAAGCAACGATTTCACGATAATGCGACACGCTATCAAAATATGTTTGTAAAATAAGGTTTATATTTGGTACACCGCGATGAAAAACTTCATATACATCACGAAATGCATCGACGATGTCATCGTCTATATCTTGGACGAGAATCGGTTCATCGATTTGGACGAATGACACGCCCGCTTCGCTTAGTTGTTTGAATAATTCTACATAAACAGGAACTAATCGTGCGAGATGTTTGCGCCACTCGTGTCGATCGTATTGCTTAGAAAGCAAAAGAAACGTAATCGGTCCAAGCAACACAGGTTTTGTTTCTAAATCGAATGTTTCTTTTACAAGGTTGTATTCTTTCAATAGGCGATTCTCCACTAATCTTGGCTTTGTTTGTCCAATTTCAGGCACGATGTAATGGTAATTTGTATTAAACCATTTCGTCATTTCAAGCGCATGTTGCCCATTTGTCCCGCGTGCCATCGCAAAATATTGCTCAAGTGTATCGTCTATTTGTTGAAATTGCTCTGGAATATATCCAAACATGAATGCTGTATCTAATACGTGATCGTATAAAGAAAAATCTCCAATTGGAATGAGATCGATTCCTTTCTCCATCTGTTTACGAATCGAATCAAGTCGAATCGCTTCCATCATTTTGGTGCATTGTTCTTTGGTGATCTGCCCATTCCAAAACGATTCTAACGTCTTTTTCCATTCTCTTTTCTCCCCAATGCGTGGATACCCTACATTTGAACTGCGGATGAACATGTGGAAGCACCTCCAGTTATTTGATCCCAATCAAGCAAAAAACCCTCTTCCAACGGAAGGAGGGTATAACTAGCTTGTATTGAGATACGTGAAGTGCCTCAATATCATATGTCCTCACTCCTCCCTATGACGCGTAGGTCGAAAGTGCATACAACAGGCAGGTCTCCTGACTTAGCTTCATCGCTGTTTATCTCCTTCCCATTTCAAATGAAACAGTGGATTGTGATAAACAGCTCTGCATCACAGTGGCGCGACCGTGTTGGATTTTCACCAAACTTCCCTTTTAAGGTTCACCACATGTGTGAACCACCTGTTGCGTGAACTGATTATTTGGTTGTATAAAATTTAGAATAAAAGAATTTTTTGTTTTTTTCAACCGAAATGTTTTTGTGAAGGGGTTTTAAGAGGCATAACGGCATAGTAAGCAGGGATATTTTTTGAGTTAATATTAGTATTTTATGTAAAAATATGTTTTTTGTGAAAATGCAGGACTGACGTGTGATTTTCATCCCCGGGTGGAGGGCAAAGTGCGCTGCCCATGGAATTTTTCTGCGAAAACAAAACACCGTTTCTTGTACATTCTTTCAGAAAGCCTTTTCCCTCTTTTCTGAAGAGTGTGCTAAATTTTTTGTGAATTGTTTCGGAGGCTCTTCACCAAAAGTTGTACATGATTTTTTCTGAACATACCCCATTTACGCTTGTAAGGGAAAATCAACAAATCAGTGATTTTTTCAAATCTTTGTGCAGGAAGCTGTATTGCTTGTCAAGTACATGTTGTGGTGAGGAGCCGTTTCGGGCGGAAATTTCCATTTGTTTCAAAGATGGGGAGGAAATTTGATCAAGTTTCACGACTTTGTCATTGACATTCAAATGTATATGGATGGTGGGAAAGACGAGGAGGAGATCCAGATGGATAAGTCGATGAGACACGACATCGCACTGTTTCGGTACAGGATGATCGCTCCGTTGGTGAATGGGCACCTCGACCTGCCTTCCGTTTTGCCTATTCGATCGAGCTTGGCTCTGTTCCCATGTCTTGATCCGACAGCTACTCTTGGCAACACCGGACGCATCCCAGCGTCGACTCGGTTCGGCCTGCTCTTGCTTTGGTTCATTTCCTCTGTGGCAACGGAAAAAATCGCCCTTATTCATTACAGAAATCTTGTGCTCCTCTCCCCCTTAAAGGAGTGGGAGGAAGCGCAATATGGTATAATTTTCTTGACGATTGGAATGCGCCAAGCCTGTTCCGTCCGTCTCTATCCGACAAAAGAACAGGAACCGTATATCCGGAGCATCATAGGATGTTGCCGATTTGTGTACAATCATTTTCTCACTCGCTGGACAGAAGGCCGCCTTGAAGGCATATGTTTGTGTGCACGAATGGTCCACGTTGAAAGAATAGTTCCTCCGGTTTTGGAAAGATGAAAGTAAACCATGAAAATCATGCACGCGAGGTAGTGGACAGGCGTCATGATGAAAAGGGGTGGGTAAAGATGGAACATCACTCTTCGTCCCATGTTCCGCGCATAAAAGTGCTCATCGCCGATGACAATCCCTTTGTCCGCGAAGGGCTGCGGATCATCTTAAGCACGTATGACGAGTTTGATGTCGCCGCGACTGTAGGCGATGGGAAAGAGGCAGTGGAATATTGTCGACATCATGAAGTTGATGTCGCGTTATTGGATGTGCGCATGCCGAACATGAATGGAGTGGAAGCGACAAAGCTTCTATGCGAGCAGACGAAGACAAAGCCGCTCATCTTGACGACGTTTGATGATGATGAATACATTCTAGACGCCATTCAATACGGTGCAAAAGGATATTTTTTGAAAAATACCGATCCGGAACGAATCCGCGAAGCGATCAAAGCGGTTTATCACGGCCAAGTGGTGATGCAGGAGATTGTGATGGACAAAATTAAGTCCAACTTAAAAGAAGAAACAGAAGCAGCCCCGAAAATCGATAAAAGCCTGTTTACGGAACGAGAGTTGGACATTATGGCGCTCATTGCGAAGGGGCTTTCGAATAAAGAGATTGCCAAACAGCTATTTCTCTCCGAGGGAACGGTGGCCAATTACATCACATCGATTTTGGACAAAACCGGACTGCAACATCGAACGCAAATTGCCGTTTATTATCTGACGGGAAAAGTCGGCTGAGGGGATGTTATGGAATCGCTGCTGATCATTTACAAGCTGATTGTATGGGGCTATGCGGCATTCGATTACATTTCATCGAAACAGAGAACGGGAGCGGGCTTTGTTCTAGTCTCTCTGATCTATTTTTGTCTTCAGCTGTTTGCCCTGATCGTTCGCCATATGAGTTGGAAAAGGGGAGCGGCGTTTGGTTCCGTTGCTCTTCTCGTTCTAGCCGCCGCCTTTGTGGAGCCGTTATGGGCGTTGTTGCTGCCTCTCAATGGGTATGAGCTGGCCTCCGTGTATATCCACCGAGTTTGGGGGATCGGGGCGGTGTTGTTGACGCCGATGATTTGGCTTGATCCATCGGCGGGGAAATTATACGGCTTTGTGGCATTGTTCAGTTTTGTCAGCGTGACGGCAGTCAAGCGGCACATCGAGCGGATGGAACAACAAGAAGATCGTTTGGATCAAATGCGCAACGATTTGCATCGGCTGACAAGAAGGATCAGCGAATATCATCAATACATCAAGCAGTCGGAATATACGTTGCAGTTGGAAGAACGGAACCGTCTGTCGCAGCGCATCCATGACCAAATCGGCCACTCGCTCGCTGGAGCGCTCATTCAGATGGAGGCGGCCAAACGGTTGATGGATGGGGACCGCGACAAGGCGAAACAACTGTTGGAAAACGCCATCCATATTTCCAAAGAAGGCATGGAACAAATCCGGATGACATTAAAACAGATCAAGCCACCGCTCGAGCAAATCGGGCTGAATCGGGTGAAATTATTCATTGAGGAATTTTCCGCCCAACATCATCTCCCGGTTCCGCTCGTATGCAAAGGGGATTTGGATGTGATTACACCAATCCAATGGAAAGTGATTTATGAGAACATTGCCGAAGCGTTGACGAATGCGAGCAAATACGCTGAGGCCACGGCCATTGCCGTTGAAATTCACGTGTTGAATCGAGTCATCAAGGTGGAAGTGAAAGATAACGGGAAAGGTGCGGCCAAGATCAAGAAAGGACTCGGGATCATCGGCATGGAGGAACGGGCGGCCTCTGTTCATGGCACGGTCATTGTCGATGGAACGAACGGTTTCTCTGTCACGACGTTGCTTCCGATTCATGAGTAAATCGTGAATTTTCTCATGTCAACGAGATGAATTCCTGCACTTACAGGAGTTCATCTTTTTTTCTATAATCAATAACACCAAGCATGGAAAGAAGGTGGAACGATGAACATTTTAGAGATCAAACAAGTGACCAAAAAATTTGGTGACTTCATCGCTGTCGATCATATGTCTCTTACGGTTGCCGAAGGAGAAATTTTTGGCTTCCTCGGAGCCAATGGCGCGGGAAAAAGCACAACCATCAATATGATTGCTGGGTTGCTGCGCCCGAATGCAGGAGAAATCAAGATTCTCGGCAAGGACATCGCCAAGCATCGCCAGTTTGCCAAACGACAGATCGGCATCGTGCCTCAAGAAATCGCCATCTATGAAAATTTGACGGCGTATGAGAATGTTGAATTTTTTGCCGGGTTGTATGGACTGCGCGGCGCGGAGTTGCGCCAGCGGGTTGAAGAGGCGCTCGAGTTTGTCGGTTTAAGCGATAAGCGCAAAATTTATCCGAAACATTTCTCAGGGGGAATGAAACGGAGGCTCAATATCGCCTGCGCTCTTGCCCATCGGCCGAAGCTCATCATTATGGACGAACCAACAGTCGGCATCGATCCGCAGTCGCGAAATTATATTTTGGCTTCGGTGAAAAAGCTCAATGAGATGGGATGCACGATCATTTATACAAGCCACTATATGGAGGAAGTGGAGGAGATTTGCACACGGATCGCCATCATTGATCATGGAAAGATCATCGCAGAGGGGACAAAGGAGCAGCTGGAAGCGATTATCACCGATACAAAAGATATTTGGCTGGAAATCAGGGGGATGGATCGGCTCAACAAGCAGCATCTTCAAGACATTCCCGGGGTCAAGGCGGTGCAATGTGAAGAAAATATGATCAAAATCAGTTCGGATATCAGTGTCAATAATTTAAACGAAATTGTGCAATGCCTGATCAATGACGGTGTCGAAATCCGTTCGCTTGAAGACAAATCACCGAACTTGGAAACGGTCTTTCTGGCGCTGACGGGGAGAAATTTGCGGGATTAGCTGTTTGGAGTGCCATCATGCGAGGGAGGTGCTTCTTTTGAATATTTTTCGCATTGCAGCCAAGGAAATCAAAAGCGATTTTCGTGATGTCCGGACGCTATTTTTTATGCTGCTGTTTCCGATCGTACTGATGTTCATCTTAGGAACAGCCCTTTCCAACACGTTTCACTGGACGATTTCCGTCGGTGATGTACACGTCTTGTACAACGATCAAAAAGCAGGGCCGTTGTCGCCGTATATTCAAACGATGATCCAAGCAGGGAAGAAAGCCCACATCGATTTTCAAAAGGCATCCGACCGGATAAAAGGAACGAAAGCGGTGCAGGAAGGAAAAGCGGATGGATACATTGAGATCCGCCCGCATGGAGTGGAGTTGTACACCAATGAGCGCAACAAGATCAAAGGAAGCATTGTAGAGGGGGTGATGGCCGCGTTTGTCGGCCGATGCCAGCTGGCGATGGCCGTTTCAGAGGTGAAGCCTGGTTTTGTTCCATCCAATAAACATGTGCATGATGAGTATATTCAAGAACGGTCGCTGCATTCCAAGCGCAAACCGGGAGCGATGGATTATTATGCGGTGGCGATGACAACGATGATTGCTTTATACAGCGCATTGCCGGGCAGTTCGTTGCTGCGGGGGGAGCGGACGCGGAAGACGGCTGATCGCCTTTTGGCTGCTCCTGTTCGCAAAAGCGAGATTTTTATTGGAAAGCTGACCGGGAACGTGGCGGCGAATTTTCTTTGTGTTGCGGTCGTCATGTTGTTCAGCCAATGGGTGTTTCATGCCGATTGGGGGCATCACGTCAGCCTCGTATGGCTGCTTCTGTTGACCGAGGTGGTCTTAGCCATCAGCTTTGGTCTAGGGATGAGCTATATGGCAAGGACGGAAGGAGCGGCGCGAACGATTGCGATGGTCATCATTCAGCTGTCTTCCTTTTTCGGCGGCGCTTATTTTCCGATCGATGAAACAGCATGGTATGCCCATTTGTCTCCGCTTTCTTGGATGAATGACACGATTTTCAAAATCGTGTATGCGAACGATTTGTCAAGCGTCGTTCCTACTATGCTGCTGAATATCGGTATAGCGGCGTTGTTTTTGATGATCGCTGTCGTGTCGATGGCGAGACGGGAGGGATTATAAGGTGAATGACGTCATCTGGTTGGTGAGATATACGTTAAAGCGAACGTTTCGTTGGAAAATCAATTTTTTGCTCTATTTCGGCACCCCTTTGGCCGCGATTCTGTTGTCCTTGTTTGCTTACGGAAGCTCCCCGGCCAAGGATGTGCGCATCGGGGTGGTCAATGAGGATCATGGGCGGATTTCCGATGATACGATCCGTTTTCTGAAAAGCCTTGATCATCTCTCCGTGAAAAGCGTGAAGTTATCAGCGGTGGACGACCAAATCACCTCGCAAAAGGTGGATGGCGTGCTGATTTTCCCCCAAGGGTTTTCCGAAAGCGTTCAGCACGGCCAGCCCCGGCCGATCGAACTTGTCTCGCTCAAGGGAGCGGAAATCACGATGTTCATCAAGTCGTACTTGCATGAATACATCGATCATTTGGCGACATTGGGGCGATTGGCCAATGGGGATCGCGATCTCTTTTGGAAGATGTATGAACGGTATCAACAAGCGCCGTTCCGCCTGTCCGTTCACTCGCTGTCCGACACAGCCAAACAAAAAGGGGTCACGTATCAAACGATCGGTTATTTGGTCATGATTATGTTGATGTCAGCGGGAAATTTGACGGAGATCATCATCAAAGAAAAAGAAGAGCGCACCTATTCCCGCTTATTGACGACGCCGATTCAAGCGAGAACGTATGTGTTATCGAATATCGTGGTGAATTTGTTGATGATGACGGCACAAATCATCGTGACACTCGTGGCCATGAAGAACATCTTTCATATTGATCCTCATATTCCGATGTGGCAAATGGCCCTGGTGCTCCTGCTTTTCTCTTTATCCGCGATCGGCTTGTCTTTGATTACAGTGATGTTTGCGAACAGCTCTGCTTCCGCCGGGGCGCTGCAGCCATTGATTACCGTGCCGACATGTATGCTGGCCGGCTGTTTTTGGCCGGTCGAGCTGATGCCGGAATTTTTGCAAAAAGCGGCGTATTTTATACCGCAGCGGTGGGCGCTCGATTGTTTGGTAAAGCTGCAGGAGGGGCGCTCTTTCGGAAGTTTGTATTGGCATCTGTTGATTCTTCTCGCCTTTGCGCTGACCTTTTTCCTTCTGGCTGTTTACAAGTTCAGTCGAAGCCAACAGAGTGGACAGTTTGTATAATGCCTAGCGGTCTATGTTTTCTTGTATGGCTGTGTGGGGGGCTTTCATCATATCGAACAAGTCGATCAGCGGGAATGTCAGGTGCAGTCGTTTTTTTGACTGCGCCTTATTTGTTGGCCTTGGGGAAGTATCTATGGCATTTTGGAGTGCCACGCTTATGCTAACAGTGCCATATTCCGAAACGACGAAGGATGTGAAAGGAGAAGAAAAATGGTTAAAATTTTTCTCGATCCAGGTCACGGTGGGAACGATGCCGGCGCGGTCGGCAACGGGTTGTTGGAAAAAGACATTACGTTGTTTATCGCTCTCGAAATCAATCGTCTGCTGCAAAATGAGTATGAAGGAGTTTCCGTGCAGCTAAGCCGAACAAAAGATGAAACGGTGTCACTTGATGAGCGGACGGACCGGGCCAATCAATGGGGGGCGGATGTATACGTCGCGATTCACGTGAATGCTGGCGGCGGCACGGGGTATGAAGATTATATTTATAATCGGCTCGATGACGATTCGGCAACAGCCCGCATTCGTGATGCCATTCATGAAGAAGTCGTCAAAGCTACGGGATTTCGCGATCGTGGGAAAAAGAAAGCGAATTTTCATGTGCTGCGGGAGACCGCGATGCCAGCCGTGCTCACGGAGAACGGGTTTATTGACCGGGAAGAGGATGCAGGAAAACTGAATGATACCCGTTTTTTGCGCATGGTCGCCCGCGGGCATGTGAACGGGTTGGAGCGGGCGCTTGGGCTGCGGAAGAAACCGAATGCTCCGAACGATCCTCCGCCAAGCAGGCCGGACGAAGGAGGGGGACAGGCGCCAAGTGGGAGTGATTTGACGCGCGTCATCGTGGATGGGACGCAAGTCGGGGCATTTGCGGAGAAGGAAAATGTGCTGCGCCAAGTGGAGCGTTATTTAGGAAAAGCAAAATACATTGTGTTGGAGCGGATTGGAATGTAAATAAGAAAGGCTTGCCTAGTTTTCGCTGGGCAAGCTTTTTGTTTGTTTGTCTTGGTGAGCTCGCCGCTTCTTTCGCGATCTTTCCCTCATATGAGTATAGCGAAACACGCAAGGAGGGGAAGAATGTGTTCACCTATTCGATCGTGCAGCTCGCTCGCCGCCATGCAGCGCGGCTTGACCGTCCGCTTCGTCATGCGCTTGTCAATATGTATAAGCCCATGATGCGCATGCCGTGCATTTTCCATCGTTGGGTGGAGCGATGGCTGAGGAAATGGCGGACGCTTTCCGTCTTGATTGAAGTCGAAAATGCTGAAGGGATGGAGGCAGTGGCCAAGGCGGAACGCGATCATTTCCGTATGAAAGTACGCCACCATTTTCGCCATGTTCCCTTCTACAGCGCACGGGTGACGCCGGCAGCGATTGAGCAGCTGCTCGAGCATCCGAAAGTGAAAAAAGTGTACCTCAATCGGCAGGTCAAGGCGCTGTTAAACAATGCAGTCCCATCGGCCAATGCCAAACATGTGGCTGTCAACGGAACGGAGTTAAGCGGAAAAGGAGTGACGATCGCCATTGTCGACACAGGCATTTACCCGCACCCGGATTTGGAGGGGAGGATTGCTGCCTTTGTCGATTTTGTCAATGGGCGCACAACCCCGTATGATGACAACGGCCACGGTACGCATTGCGCCGGCGATGCGGCCGGAAACGGG
Organism: Geobacillus sp. PK12; assembly: GCF_004123125.1. Lineage (NCBI taxonomy): Bacteria > Bacillati > Bacillota > Bacilli > Caryophanales > Anoxybacillaceae > Geobacillus > Geobacillus sp. PK12. Next base: position 830 of record NZ_SDKL01000057.1, on the reverse strand, counting down.
CGCATGTCGGACGGGCTGTATGCCGGACCGGCGTATGAGGCAAGCCTCATTGGTATCAAGGTGCTCGACCGTTCGGGAAGCGGGACGCTCGAGACGATCATACGCGGCATTGAGTGGTGCATTGATTACAATAAGAAAAACTCGGCCAAGCGAATCCATATTATTTCCTTATCGCTTGGAGGGGAGCCGCAGCCGTTTCCGATAGAAAATGATGATCCGCTCGTGCAAGTCGCGGAGCGGGCGTGGGAGCAGGGCATTGTCGTCTGTGCGGCGGCAGGGAATGAAGGGCCGAATTATGGGACGATTTCAAGCCCGGGCATTAGCGACCGCATCATTACCGTCGGTGCTCTTGACGATCATGATACGGCGGCAACGCGCGCCGACGATGAGGTGGCGTCGTTTTCGAGCCGAGGGCCGACCGAGTATGGGGTGACAAAACCGGATCTCGTCGTTCCCGGGGTCAACATTATATCGCTTCGCGCCCCGCGTTCATTTCTTGACAAGATGAATAAGCAAAGCCGGGTCGGTGACCATTATATATCGATGTCCGGTACATCGATGGCGACGCCGATTTGCGCCGGCATTGTCGCGTTGATGCTTCAGGCCAAACCAAATGCAACGCCGGATGAAATCAAGCAGGCGTTAAAAGACGGCGCCGATTTGTGGAAAGGGCGCGACCCGAACGTATATGGGGCGGGTTACGTGAATGCGAAGCGGGCCATTGAGCAACTGCTGCAGCGCTAGAAAAAAGAGGGAGGCGATCATTGATCGCTTCCCTCTTCACGGGTGCGCCCGGCATGGGTGCAGTCTATAGGGTGAAAGTCCCGAAC
>NZ_SDKL01000056.1:0-41960 GCF_004123125.1 Geobacillus sp. PK12 | reverse complement strand
CACAAACAGCGTCTGAAAGTAGCGAAGCTGCATGAGAAAATTGCGAACCAACGAAAAGACTTTCTGCATAAGGAGTCGCACAAATTAGCGAAACGGTATGATTGCGTGGTCATCGAAGACCTCAACATGAAGGGAATGTCCCAAGCCCTCCATTTCGGTCAACGCGTTCATGACAACGGCTGGGGCATGTTTATCACTTTCCTTCGGTACAAATTGGAAGAACAGGGGAAGAAGCTGATCAAAATCGACAAATGGTTCCCCTCGTCCAAAACGTGTTCGTGCTGCGGTCGAGTCAAGGAGTCTCTATCGCTTTCTGAACGTACATTCCGCTGTGAATGTGGATTCGAGAGCGACAGGGACGTCAATGCGGCTATCAATATCAAACATGAGGGCATGAAACGATTGGCGATCGTCTAACTTGTCCTCGAACCGTGGGGCACACGGGGATCGCTCGGTCAACTTCCCATCATGAGATGGGATTACCCGAGAAGCCCCCACCTCTAAGCGAAGCGTAGGTGGTGGGAGTATGTCACCGCTTGGCCGATGAAATTTATGCACAGCATCATCACCAAAATGAGCAATGATGCAGGCAGCCATACCCACCATTTGTTTTGCAGCACATCGGGATTGGTCGCATAGCTGACCAGCGTCCCAAGGCTTGGCGTGCTTTCCGGCAGCCCGAACCCCAGGTATGTAAGACCTGACTCAATGCCGATGTTGCCAGCTAAGTTCAACGTCAAATTGACGATGATAATGGAGCTTAAGTTCGGCAAAATTTGAAACAAAATGATTTTCCAATCCGGCGTCCCGAGCGTCTTGGATGCGCTGACATAGTCCAATTCCCGCTCGGCAAGCGTCTTGGCGCGAATGAGCCGGGCTTTGCCCGTCCATAAAAACGCGCTCATAATCAAAATGAACGTCGCCACATTGTATTTCGGGACGATGGCTACAAAGACGATCACCAACATTAAAAACGGCAAGACAAGAATAAAATCGATGATGCGCATGATGACGTTGTCGATCCAGCCGCCGAAATAGCCGGCCACAAGCCCCACCACAAGGCCGATCGCACCTGTGATTAGCGTAATCGCCAGGCCGATCGTAAAGGAATTGCGGGCTCCAATGATCAGCTGGCCGAACACATCGCGGCCGCCATAATCGGTGCCAAGCCAATGTTCCGCCGATGGCGGTGAATAAATGGCCAAAAAGTCTACCTTTACAATTTCCTCTTGGTCTAAAAAAATGGAAGCGCCGTAGACAATCAGCAAAATGACGGACAATATAATGAGCGAAACAAGAGCCAGCCGATCGCGGACGAGCTCCCGCCACATAATCGAAAGAGCGGAAGGGCTTTTCTCACAGGCTATTTCAACTGGAGCAGGACGGTTCACCTCAATTTTCATATTCCACGCCCCTCCCTTACTCAATGCGAATGCGCGGATCGACCGCACTTAAAATAATGTCAGAAAGCAAGGTCCCCACAAGCGTCGCGACCCCGGAAATCATCACAAGCGCCGTTACGACGCTGTAGTCGCGCTGCATAATCGACTGCAAAAACAGTTGTCCAAGCCCTGGATAACTGTAAATGGACTCTAAAAACACGGAACCGCCGATGAGACCCGTAATTTCATAGCCTAAAAACGCTGCGATCGGCAAAAACGAATTGCGCAAAATGTGCCGCCAGTAAATCTGGCGTTCTGGAACGCCCTTGGCGCGCGCTGTTTTCACGAAATCTTTCACTTTCGTATCAATGATTTCGCTTCGCAAATATTGAATGGTGACGACCGTGTTGATGAGCGCGCCCGATAAAGCCGGAAGCATGAGATGATTCAACTTGCTTCAACATTTTTTGTAATTTGATCCTTATCATATATGATTATTTAGAACATAAATTTGTTTGACTATATTAATGTTTCAAACGCTCAGCTTTTTTTGCTTTGTTGAATGCGCATCGAAAAAAATCGCCTTTACTCGACAAACAGAGGAGGGCGATGCTGTTTCATTTTTTCCGCCCCGTAACGTGCAAGCCAAAACGCAAAAACGCAGATGCCCATGACGAGACATCCGCGTTTTTCCATCATTTAAACGCCATCGCCGCCCGCACCGCTTTTTTCCAGCCATCGTAGAGCATCGTTCGCTTGTCATCATCCATCTTCGGCTCAAACCGGCGCTCGAGCTGCCATTGGGCGGCGATGTCATCTCGGCTGTTCCAGTAGCCGACCGCCAACCCAGCCAAATACGCCGCACCCAAGGCCGTCGTTTCATTCACAACCGGACGTTCGACCGGAACGGCAAGCAAATCACTCTGGAACTGCATAAGGAAATTGTTTTTCACCGCCCCGCCGTCAACGCGCAGCGTGGTCAGCGAGATGCCGGAATCGGCTTCCATGGCGGCGAGCACATCTTTTGTCTGGTAGGCGAGCGATTCCAAGGTGGCCCGGATGAAATGCTCTTTCGTCGTGCCGCGCGTGAGGCCAAACACCGCCCCGCGCACCTCGCTGTCCCAATACGGCGTGCCAAGACCGACGAACGCCGGGACGACATACACCCCGTCAGTCGACTCGACTTTTTCAGCGTACGCTTCGCTGTCCGCCGCTGTTTTGATCATCCGCAAGCCGTCGCGCAGCCATTGAATGGCCGAGCCGGCGACGAAAATGCTGCCTTCAAGGGCGTATTCGACCTTGCCGTCAATCCCCCAGGCGATTGTTGTGAGCAGCCCGTGTTTCGATTGCACCGCTTTTTCCCCCGTATTCATCAGCATAAAGCAGCCCGTGCCGTACGTATTTTTCGCCATCCCTTCCCGAAAGCACGCCTGGCCGAACAAGGCCGCCTGCTGGTCGCCCGCGGCGCCTGCGATCGGCACCTCGACGCCAAAGAAGTGATAAGGGGCGGTTTTCGCGTACACTTCTGACGACGGCCGAACCTCAGGAAGCATTGCCTTCGGTACGCCTAGGATATCAAGCAGCTCTTCATCCCACTCGAGCGTATGAATGTTGAACATTAATGTGCGCGACGCGTTCGAGTAATCGGTTACATGGGCGCGGCCGCCGGACAGCTTCCAAATGAGCCACGTATCGATCGTGCCGAAAAGCAATTCGCCGCGCTCCGCCCGTTCGCGCGCTCCGTCGACATGGTCCAAAATCCATTTCACTTTTGTCCCGGAAAAATAGGCGTCAATAAGCAAGCCGGTTTTTTCGCGGAACAGCGGATCATATCCTTTCGCTTTCAACTCCTCGCAAATGCCGGCCGTCTGCCGCGACTGCCAGACGATGGCGTTGTAAATCGGGTTGCCGGTGTCTTTCTCCCACACCACCGTCGTCTCCCGTTGGTTCGTAATCCCGATCCCTGCCACTTGTTCCGGCTTCACTTGCGCCTCGGACAAGACGCTGGCAATGACAGCAAGCACCGATCCCCAAATTTCATTGGCGTTGTGCTCGACCCAGCCGGGCTGCGGAAAATATTGCGTAAATTCTTTTTGCGCCATATGAACGATTTCGCCCTTTTGATTGAACAAAATCGCGCGCGAGCTCGTTGTGCCTTGGTCGATGGCTAACATGTATTGATTCATAACCTTCTTCCCCCTTCTCCTTGATGAGCTTGCAATCCCCATATGCCAGCTACAGAGAACGGCGGCTTGTGGCGCTCACTGTCTTTCCGTTTGTCATCTTCGGCGCCGCCAAAACGACTGCGGTTGCCGCCAGCACTCCCCATAATGCGGCTGACGGTTTTCCCAAGAAAACGGCTTTATAGACCAAACTGCCTAACGCACCCCCAAGCAGCGGTCCGACGATCGGCACCCACGCATACGCCCAATTCGATGACCCTTTCCCTGGGATTGGCAACAAAAAGTGAGCTAACCGAGGCCCAAAGTCTCGAGCGGGATTAATGGCGTATCCCGTCGTACCGCCGAGCGACAGTCCAATCGCCACGATCAAAAAACCAACGACAAACGGATTAAGCCCATCAGCGAATTTGTTGGCGCCAATGGCCAAGATGGCCAAAACCAACACAAACGTTCCGATGATCTCGCTAAGCAAGTTGGCAGCCGCATCCGGCACAGCCGGACCCGTCGCAAACACGCCAAGCTTGACACCCGGGTCGTCTGTTTCCTTCCAATGCGGCCAATAGTGGAGATAGACGACGGCAGCCCCAACCATAGCGCCAAGTACTTGTGCCAACACATAGCCAGGGACATCTTTCCATGGAAAATCGCCGCTTATGGCCAGTGCCACTGTCAGCGCTGGATTGAGATGGGCGCCACTATACCGGCCGACAGCGTATACGGCCACGGCCACCGCCAACCCCCACCCCATCGTAATGACCATCCAGCCCGAATTGGCCGCATATGATTTCTTTAAATTGACCCCGGCGCACACACCAGCGCCGAAAATGATGAGCAGTGCCGTACCGATGAATTCCCCTAAAAATGGCGACATTTGTTCTCTTCCCCCTTTTCATTCGTGATTTCCTCTGCTATTTCCTGCTTGGGCGGCCCCTCCGGAGGGTTAGCCGTTGGGTGGAAAAACAAAAACCCACACACTTCCCCGCTCATCAACGAGGAATATGTGTGGGTCTCCGCTTCTCCACCACAACATTATTAACTTGCTTTTAGCATATCATCTGTTGAAAACGCTGTCAACCTATTTCTTCGGCAAAATTTGCACGTAATCGAAGTCGAGCGTATCGACCGCGTCTTCGATATGAAGGCGGGTGATGAACCGGTACGACCGGCCGGGGCGCGATGGCGGCAAGGTTTCCGGAATCGTGTAGGAAAACGGGATCTCCTTTTTCTCGCCCGGCTTGATCGAAAACGCTCCGGCCGCCGGAATGACGGCGACAATGTCATCCAGTTCCTTGCCGTTTTCGATCGTTTTTTGCACGAGCTCCACATCGAGCCGCTCGATCATTTGTTCCACCGTTCCGCCGTAAATGTGGACGATCCCTTGAATCATTTCCCCCTGGCGCCATAACGATTTATTTAAGATCAAGTCGACGTGCGCCGACCCGACTCCGACTCTGGACATCATTTTGCGCAATAACACCGCAGTCACCTCTTTGTCTCTCTTGTCATATCATCATACGAAAAAACGAAGCCGCCTGTTTCAACGCGAGCCAAAAAAGAAACAGACGATGCTGGCGCGGCACGTCTGCCCCTGGGAGAAACAGGGACGAATGCGGCTTATTTTGTTACCGCTTACATTTGAGATTACCGCATTCGCCTTCCGCTGTCAATTGGTTATTCGTACACATTTTCGTTTTCGATAATGTAATCGATCCGAATGACCGGGACGTCCTGTTGCTCGACTTCCGCAACAATCAAGCCGACGCGGTCATTATAGATGCAAAACATATCCTGCCCTTTGCGAAACGCCGACTCTCCGTACGAAAGAACCATGTGGTAAATTTTATTGTCGCTGAAATAGCGGCGGCTGACCCGGTTGCCCAATCGAACGATCACTTCTTTTCCCGCGATTTTTCCGCGGTACATCCGCTTCTCCCCCTTTTCGTCGTTCCTATTCCAATGTATGGCCGTTGTTGCCCGCTCATGACTTTTTTCTCCCCAGCGGCCCGCTTTCCTTTTCAACGCATTGTTTTTCGGGCCGGCAAACAATTTTTTTCGGAAATTTCCTTTCTTTTGCTTGACGCAGCCACCCGCGGTAGTGTATAGTAAAGTCATCACATAACAGAATATATTTCAGGCATTCAACATGAAGACGCATCTTGGATGGCTGTGAAGTATATTTTGTTATTTGATAAAAATCTTGAGGTTAGCCGAACAGGCTAAAGGTATTAGGAGGAATTCAGTATTATGCAACGTGGTAAAGTAAAATGGTTTAACAACGAAAAAGGTTACGGTTTCATCGAAGTGGAAGGCGGTTCCGACGTATTCGTCCACTTCACGGCGATCCAAGGTGAAGGGTTCAAAACGTTAGAAGAAGGCCAAGAAGTTTCGTTTGAAATCGTCCAAGGAAACCGCGGACCGCAAGCAGCGAACGTTGTCAAATTATAAGACTTCGTTGACATAGACGAGAGAACGGGAGCGGAACGAGAGGCACTCTGTTTAAGCAGGGTGCCTTTTTCATTACGATTTGCATAGATTCCATCAAACGGCAAACAATAAAGAAAGGGAGGTGTTCATATGGCCAGACGCGATGCCGACATACATACGGGATACAACGACGTAAAGCAAGTGGAAATGTTCGTCGAGACGGCGGAGAAAATGGTCGGCCAGGCGACGATGCAGCTCGACCCCGAGATGCTTCGCCACGCCGAACAAGCGGTGAAAAACGCCCGCGACCAACTTGCGCGCGCCCGCCAAGAAGCAACGGGCGTCGACGGTGATTTTCTCGCCCGTTGCGAACAAACATTGGCCCGCGCCGAACACCAGCTTCGCGAGGCGCAGCAATAACAGCAAAACGGAGCTTCGCTTGGCGAAGCTCTTTTTGCACCATCTATAAGGCGGAGGACAAACAGCGATTTCCTTTTGGAGTGAAAAGAAGAACAGCTTTTGAGGTTTCTCCATGTTAAAACGTATGTTCTGTCAATCACCGGCCTTCGCAGCGCATCCGCTTCCTCCGTTCAAACGCCAGAGCTTGCCTGGTCGCAGCCGGCACCGCCCCAGGCTCGCGAAAGCGCAGATTGGGGCTCCTATCGCCCGCACCAACCGCCTCTTAAAAAAAATTCCTTCATTACCGACGCGGACGCGGCGGCGCTGATAGAAGCATCTCCCCGTACTGCCGCATTTGTTCCCCGACCGTGCATTGCTGGATGCAAAACGATTGGGCGTACGTTTTGCCGTACTCTTTCCGGAACGTGCTTTTTAAAAAGCAGCCATCGCAGTACGTTTCCTCCAGCCAAGCGATTTGGTCCAATATTTCTTTGCGTCGGTTCCGCTTCTTTCCCATACGACCTTACCCTTTCCCTGTCAATTCCGTTCGGCTTGTGATGATCTGCCCTTCAAGCGCCTGGCGGGCGAGCGAATCCGCCTCTTTATTTTGTTTGCGCGAAATCGGCTCGTACGCCGGTTCGATGTGAAGTTCGCGCATTTTCGCTTCAATGCGGTCAAGCCAGATGTTGAAATCGTCCTCAAAACACGGCCAATCGCCGGACAGCTGCTTTAACACGACGTGGGAGTCGCCGCGGAACGTCACCGGCAAATGATGAACACCAAGTTCCTCGAGCAGCTGCATGACAAACCAAAACGCCGCATACTCTGCCTCGTTATTGGATTTGATTTCGCCGAGCCGGCGGTTGGCGCGCAACCGGTAGCGATGATCGTTTTGCTTATAGTATACGACCGCGCCGGCGCCGCCTTGGGACGTCTCATGGTCAAAGCCGCCGTCGAAATACACAACGATCTCATGCGGCTCGCCGGCGATCTCCTCAAGCAGCTTTTGCAGCTCTTTTTTTGACCACACCGTGCCGTTTCGATCGATGAACTCCACTGTTTTCGTCCGCCCGGTTTTTTCAAAATCATCCGCCAAAGCGAGCGCCTTTTTGGCATCGACCCAATCGGAGACAAGAAACGCCTCTTGTTTTTTCGGCGTGATATACGTCCAGTGGATTTGTACGTCCAACGCATTGTCACCCTTCCGCGTGGCGATGATCGGAGCTGGTTTTTATTTTACCACACTTGCGCCCTTGTTCATTACCTAATATTATGCGCAAATTCTTCTTGTATCAACCATTTTGCCGCAGGCGCCCATCTTTTTTCCAAAATATCTATCTTTTTCGGCCTACTTGTGGTACACTAGCGGCTAGCACCCAAAATGAGATGGGGCGCAAGCATATGAAGAGGGAGGATTCGAATTGAAGCGTCAAACCATAGCCGATCTGAGTCTGCTCATGGTGACGTTCGTCTGGGGGGCGACGTTCGTCGTCGTCCAAAATGCCATTTCGTTTTTGGAGCCGTTGTCGTTTAACGCCGTTCGCTTCAGTTTGGCCGGCTTGTTGCTTCTCACCTGGATCGCTGCCGCTTCCCGCCCACTCTTCGGCCAGTTGTCATGGCGAGTCATCGGCGCTGGAGCGTGGATGGGGCTATGGCTGTTTTGTGGCTACGCATTCCAAACGATCGGACTGTTGTATACCACTTCCTCGAAAGCCGGCTTTATTACCGGACTGAGCGTTGTGCTCGTTCCATTGTTTTCCTTTTTGATTTTAAAGCAAAAACCGTCTGTGAATGCGGTCGTTGGAGCGGCACTTGCCGCGTTCGGCCTGTATTGGCTGACAGGGGGAGCGGAGCTGTCGTTCAATCAGGGCGATTTCTTTGTCTTTCTTTGTGCTGTTTCCTTTGCCATGCACATTATCGTCACCGGCCGCTATTCCTCTCAGCATTCGACGATGCTGTTGACCATGGTGCAAATTTTTACCGTCGGCATCCTCTGTTTCTTCTTTGCCTTTTGGTTTGAAGACGCCGCGCAAATGTGGAATATGGCGGTGCTCCGCCGTCCGGAAGTATGGGGGGCGCTCGCTGTGACATCGTTGTTGGCGACGACCGCGGCGTTTCTCATCCAAACGGCGGTGCAAAAATATACGACTCCCGCCCATGTCGCGCTGATTTTCGCCATGGAGCCGGTGTTCGCCGCTTTGACCGCCTACCTTTGGGCTGGAGAGCGGCTGTCGCCATCGGCCTGGCTTGGCGGCGCTGCGATTTTGGCCGGCATGATTTTCGCCGAACTGCCAAGCATGCGCCTCTGGGGCAGACGGTGGCGGGAAAAGCGGAACATCCCATCGTAGCCGCAACGATTGCTCTTAGCGAAAAACAGTGAAGCTTTCCTCCTTTGCTTATATTTTGACCAAGAGCGGCCATACTATCCGTAAAGAGCGGAGGTGAGAGCAATGACCAAAAACGGCGGCCGAAACCGCGGCACGAAGGCGCCGGGCGTCAACCCGCAAGGCTTTGGTCAAGACGGAACGTTCACCCCGGATCCAAAAAGCAAGCTTGAGAACGCAGCGAAAAAGCTCAACACAAAATAAAAGCAGGCTTCCCGATATGGGAGCCTGCTTTTTGTCGTTATTGTTTCACTTTCGCCAATTTTTCGCGCAACACCATTTGCAAAATGCCGCCGTGGCGATAGTAGTCGATTTCGACTTCACTGTCAAAGCGGACGATGACCTCAAATTCTTTCTTCTCACCCGTATCCGGGTTCGTCGCCGTCACTTTGACGAGATCGCGCGGTTTGACGTTTTCATCGATGTGAATGTCGAACACTTCTTTACCCGTCAAGCCGAGCGTCTCCGCATTTTCGCCTTCTTTGAATTGCAGCGGCAGGACGCCCATCAAAACGAGGTTCGAGCGGTGGATGCGCTCAAAGCTTTCGGCGATGACCGTTTTAATGCCGAGCAAGAACGTCCCTTTCGCCGCCCAGTCGCGCGAGCTGCCCATGCCGTAGTCTTTGCCGGCGATGACGACAAGCCCAGTGCCGTCTTGTTTGTATCTCATGCACGCATCGTACATCGACATCACTTCGCCGGTCGGCCAGTACGTCGTATAGCCGCCTTCCGTGCCCGGCGCGATTTGGTTGCGGATGCGGATGTTGGCGAACGTGCCGCGCATCATCACTTCATGGTTGCCGCGCCGCGAACCGTACGAGTTGAAATCTTTCGGCTCGACGCCTTTCGAGATCAAGTATTGGCCTGCCGGCGTGTTTTTGCCGATCGACCCAGCTGGCGAAATATGGTCAGTCGTGACCGAATCGCCGAACTTGCCGACGACGCGCAAGCCGGTGAGAGGTTCGACTTTGCGCACTTCCGGCGACAAGCCTTCAAAGAACGGCGGATTTTGAATGTACGTCGAGTTTTCATCCCATTGGTACAGCGGCTCATCCGTCGTTTCGATGGCGTTCCAGCGCGGATTGCCGTCGAACACGCGCTCATATTCTTTGCGGAACAGTTCCGGATCGACCGCTTGCTTGACGACATTCTTCACTTCTTCCATCGACGGCCAAATGTCGCGGAAATAGACGTCGTTGCCGTCTTTGTCTTTGCCAATCGGCTCGTTAAGCAAGTCAATGTCGACCGTGCCGGCGAGCGCATAGGCGACAACAAGCGGCGGCGATGCCAAATAGTTGCCTTTGACAAGCGGGTGGATGCGGCCTTCAAAGTTCCGGTTGCCGGACAGGACGCTTGTCACGAGCAGATCGCTTTCCGCGAGCGCTTTTTCGAGCTCCGGCGCAAGCGGACCTGAGTTGCCGATGCATGTCGTGCAGCCGTAGCCGACAATGTTGAAACCGAGCTGCTCAAGATACGGCAACAAGCCCGAATCGCGCAAATAGCCGGTGACGACTTTCGAGCCCGGCGCGAGCGACGTTTTCACGTATTTCGGCACTTGCAAGCCTTTTTCGACCGCTTTTTTCGCCACTAAACCAGCGGCGACAAGCACGTACGGGTTCGACGTGTTCGTACAGCTTGTGATGGCCGCGATGACGACAGCGCCCGTTTTCAATTTCACTTGTTCGCCGTTCAGCTCGACCGTAATTTCCCGCTCCAAGTCCGCTTCCGTCAAGCCAAAGCCTTGGTTGCCTTGCGGCGCTTTCACCGCGTCGCGGAACGACTGTTTCATTTTCGAGAGCGGGATCAAGTCTTGCGGCCGTTTCGGGCCAGACAAGTTCGTTTCAATTTCCGACAAGTTGATTTCCACCACATCCGTAAACACCGGCTCCGGTGCATCCGGCGTGTAGAACAAACCGTTCGCTTTGCAATACGCTTCGACGACTTGAACGTGATGTTCGTCGCGGCCGGTCAAGCGCAAATAGTCAAGCGCTTCAGCGTCGACCGGGAAGAAGCCGCACGTTGCCCCGTATTCCGGCGCCATGTTGGCAATCGTCGCCCGGTCGGCAAGCGGCAAAGTCGCTACTCCTGGTCCGAAAAATTCAACGAATTTGCCGACGACGCCTTTTTTCCGGAGCACTTGCGTCACCTTAAGCGCCAAGTCCGTGGCCGTCGCTCCGTCCGGCAGCTTGCCTGTCAGGCGGACGCCGATGACTTCCGGCACCGGGAAGTACGACGGTTGGCCGAGCATGCCGGCTTCCGCTTCAATGCCGCCGACCCCCCAACCGAGGACGCCGAGGCCGTTGATCATCGTCGTATGCGAGTCCGTGCCGACAAGCGTATCCGGGAACGCTTCGTACTCGCCGTTTTCCCCTTCGACCGCGTGAACGACGCTGGCCAAATATTCCAAGTTCACTTGGTGGACGATCCCCGTTGCCGGCGGAACGGCACGATAGTTGTTAAACGCTTTTTGCGCCCATTTCAAAAACTTGTACCGTTCGGCGTTCCGTTTGAATTCCAAATCCATGTTGTACTCCAGCGCATCGTCTGACCCGTAGCGGTCGACTTGCACCGAGTGGTCGATAACGAGATCGACCGGAATTTCCGGGTTGATTTCGTACGGGTCGCCGCCTAGATCCGCCATCGCTTTGCGCATCGAAGCCAAATCGACGACGGCCGGCACGCCGGTGAAGTCTTGCAAAATGACGCGCGACGGCTTAAACGGCACGTCGATGTCTTTCATTTCCGGCGTTCCCCATTTCGCCAAGTTTTCGACGTGCTCTTTCGTGATGACGCGGCCGTCGACTTGGCGAAGCACCGATTCAAGCAATACTTTGATCGAGTACGGCAGGCGGCTCACCTGGCCGATGCCCGCTTCTTCAAGCGCTTGCAAACGGTAGTAGTTGTACGTTTTGCCGTTTACAACAAACGAAGAGCGGGCGTTGAACACATCTTGTTTCGCCATATGTATAACCCCCTTCACTTCACAATAATACTATACTATTTTTTCGCACAAAAGTCGAAAAAATAGCATGAATTCTCCCAATCCCCATAAAGTTCGGCACGACTTTATCTTATTATAGAACAGCACAAGTTGTAAATAATGATTTCCAATGTCTCGCCATATTACTTCCTTACCGCGGCAAAAGAGGAATAAGGCGCCCGTTTCGTCGCAAACTAGAAGCGGAGGTGAAACGAATGGCAAAGCGAAAAGCAAACCACGTGATCCCTGGCATGAACGCCGCCAAAGCGCAAGGAATGGGAGCCGGCTACAATGAAGAGTTTTCCAATGAACCACTGACAGAAGCCCAGCGCCAAAACAACAAAAAACGAAAAAAGAACCAATAGCATGGCGGCCATTTCGCCATCCCGGACTGCCATAGCATGCAAAAAGGGAATGACCGCCGCCGGCATTCCCTTACTCGTTCTCATTGACTTCGTCAACGATCGCCTGCAAATCGCTGCGGAATTTCTCAAGCTGCATGCGCTGCGTTTCCGAGGCGACTTCAAGCGCGTTTTCAATTTGTGCAAACGCTTCGTTCACTTCCTGCCGCAAATGGGCTAACTGATGGCCGTAATCGGCTTGATCGCGGACGAGATGGTCATGCCACTCTTTTGCCTCCATCGTCGCCTTTTGCGCCGCCTGAAACGCGTCTTGCTTCGTTTTATGATAAACCATGGCTCGTTCCTCCTTCGCAGTCATCGCGGTCATCCACTACTTATCGTTTCAAACCGGGCGCAAATTATGCGCCGAATAAGCAAAAGCACAACGCCGCATGCTAACGGACAAAGGAGGGACAACAAATGACGAACAAAAACGACGGCAAAGATATGCGCAAAAACGCCCCAAAAGGCGACAATCCTGGGCAGCCGGAGCCGCTTGACGGTTCGAAAAAAGTGAAGAACCGCAATCACACGCGGCAAAAGCACAACACAAGCCACGATATGTGACGAAAACAAGCGGAGTTTCCTTATCTCCGTTTAGCCGCGCCCGGCGGCAGCCGGGCGGGCTGAACGGCTGGTGTCATTATGTTTACATAATAAAATTATTGTAAAATCAACAAAGCGGGCGGTCGCTAGAACAGCCCGTTGCCGCCCGCCTTGGGTTCATTCCCGTTGAAGTGAATCATCCTCACCCGGTCAACAAGCCGGCCGACGGCGATTATGATTCGGCTGTTTGCCGCTTGAGCGCTTCATACAGCTCCACGAATTCAGCGGCTAAGTCCTTGACCGTGATCGCCGTCATCAAATGATCTTGGGCATGCACCACAAAAATCGTCACCACCGGCTGCCGCTATGCACAAAACAAAAGAACGAGGCCTTATTCGACCCCGTTCATCTCGTGAAGACATGGTGCCCGATGCGAATCGTCACCGGACGCGACAACATCCATTTGTCTTTTGTGATTTTCGGATTGTAGAAATAAAGCGAGCCGCGGCGATCGTTTGGGAATAAGGCCAGCGCCTTGTCGACCGCCTCGTAATCCTGCTTGGTCGGCTGAATGCGGGTCAATTTCCCCGTTTTGGCTGGTACAAACGCATAGCCGGATTTCGTTTTTTGATAAATGACGCCGCGCACCGTCTTTGGAAACTCCGGATGCTTTGTGCGGTTTAAAACCACAAGCGCCACTTCCACCTTGCCGACCAACGGCTCGCTCGAACCGGTCTCCGCTTGCACAAGCTGGGCGAGAAGCTTCCGGTCAGCGGCGCTTAATGAGATCGATTTCTTCTTTGCCGGCGCCGAAGCCGATCGCTTCGCCGCAGCCGGCACTTTCAGCCTTTCTCCGGCATAAATGGCATCGCTTTTTAAGTGATTTAACAACTTTAACGAAGCAACCGTAGTATGATATTGTTTGGCGATCTTCGACAACGTATCGCCTTTTTTCACTTGATAGTATGTATACGAGCCAGCCGCTTCCGCCGACAGCCCATGAGAGCTTAACGCCATACAGCAAGTGATCGCGAGCGCTGCAATCGTCTTTTTCACTCTGCGCATCCCCCTCATCGTTGCCTTTTGGCTTTTTTCTGTTTACTAGATTAGCAGGCAAAGAAGGGAACGTCACTGTATATCTTTTCCATACAAAGCGGCCGGCGGCTTTCCATCCATTGGCGCTGTATGGCGGGACAAGCTTTTTTACAGTTGCATTACAGTTGCGTTACACTTCGTAACAAGCCGCCGTTTGAAACTTGCCAAACAGCAAGCTTTTCGACATAATAGTAGACGAATCTTGCCTATGGCAAAACAGTTGATCATCATGTTGGGGTGGGGATCGTGCTGACCGGATGGTTTCTTTGGTTTATTTTGCTTTGGGTCGTCTTTTTGCTTGTCATGATGTCGATCGGCGGCTTTTTCATGTTCCGCAAGTTTTTGAAGCGGCTGCCGAAAGAAGATGGGAAATCGGAGCTCGACTGGCAGGAATATTACATTGAACAGACGCGTCATCTATGGGGGGAAGAAGAAAAAGCGCTGCTTGAGGAATTGGTTCGCCCTGTGCCGGAATTGTTCCGCGACGTCGCGCGGCAAAAGATCGCCGGCAAAATCGGCGAGCTTGCGCTCAAGGAACAGGCGCCGCGCATCACACGCGACTTGCTCATCCGCGGGTATATTATCGCGACGCCAAAGCGCGACCATAAGTTTTTGATCCGGACATTGCAGGCGAAGAACATCGATCTCGCCCCTTATAAACATTTATTGGAAAGCCGCTGACGTTCCGCCTTTCGTCTAAGGCTGACCGGCAGCTTTCGTCTGTTTCAGCATGAAAAAAGCGGCCCAAACAAGCAGCTTTTTAGGCCGGGACCGACGACTTCAGCTCCGTCTGCGGGACAATTCCAGGGAAGCGAAGTGAAGTGGCTTGGCGCAACAAAAAAGGGAGCTGTCCATCAGCGGGACAGCTCTTTATGTCAGCACTGGCGGTTTCAGCTGCGCCGCCAGCTTTCTATACGAAACGTACATCGCAATCCGCCATGGGACGATCATCGAAAACGCGAGCAAATAAAACATGCCGCTTAACTGGCGGTAGTCGATCGTTCGTCCTAAATACGTTTTCAAGCCAAGACGAATGACAATCAACCCGAGCAAAATCCAAATAAAGGATTTTGAGCGTTTCAAATAAATATCGCTGCCGCGGATTTCAAATTTTGACGTTTTAATGAGAAACAGCGAGAAAAACAGGCCGAGAATGACCGCTTCGATGAGCTCCCCGCGCGTAACGCGAAAGACCGGATCGATGAACATCAGCGCCCCGGTGCTCATAAACAGCGGCGGCAAAATAATTTTTTTGGCATTCGTCGGCTTTTCCGACGCCTTCATGCGCACAAAAAAGATGAAAAACGCCATCACAACGGCGATGAGCGATGTAACAAGCGCCAAAGCCATCACCTTCTTCCGACAAAATTCACGGACAACGCCATTATAGCAAAAACCGCTCCGCTTGCCTACCGTCCTCTAAAGCCGCCCCCGCCTTCGCCAAACATCGCGCTCGCTTCATCCCTCTCGCTTGCCAAGAGGAACGCAGCCAGCTGTCTTCCAGCGGTCATAAGCCGGCGCCTTCCTATGCCGTACGGAGCCGAAGCCCGCTTACAAAAGACGGGCAATCGCCTCGAGCACGCGGGTTTCTTCAAACGGCTTGACGATGAAGTCGGCCGCTCCGGCTTCAATGGCCTCAACGACCATACGCTGCTGCCCGAGCGCCGAGCAGATGATGATTTTCGCCCCGGGATCGATCTCCTTAATCGCCCGCACCGCTTCAATCCCATTCATGACCGGCATCGTAATGTCCATGATGACAAGATCGGGGCGCAGCCGGCGATACAGCTCGACCGCCTCTTTGCCGTTTTCCGCCTCACCGGCTACGGTGTGATCCGTTTTTTCCAGTATGCGCGCCAGCGTTACCCGCATAAACTTCGCATCGTCAGCAATTAAAATGGCAGCCATCTTTCCATCGCCCTCTCCTCAACGATATTCCTCCAACAACAGCCGCTAAAAACCGGTGAAACCGCCAAACAAGCTTGTCGTATAAGCAATCAGCTTTGTCATCCAGTCAAAGTACAAAACGACGCCCATCGCCACCATGACATAGCCGCCCGCCTTCATGATGGATGCGCTATGGCGGCGGATCCATTGCAGCTTGCCGATAAAAAACGACAACATGAAAAACGGAACGGCAAATCCGAGCGTATAAGCAAGCATATACATCATTCCTGAGCCCGGGTTGGTGGCGGCTAGAGCGACAACCGCCACCAAAATCGGCCCCATGCACGGCGTCCAACCGGCGGCAAACGCCATGCCGATCAGCACGGAGCCGACATATCCCGATGGCCGTTCACGAAACGAAATGCGCCGGTCTTTCAGCAAAAACGCCGGCTTCCACAGCCCGGCGACGACGAGGCCGAGAGCGACGATCACGACCGCGCCGATTTGCCGGATCGCATCTTGATAATCAACAAACAGCCTTCCAAGAAGCGAGGTGCCAAAGCCAAGCGAGATAAAAATGAGCGAGAAGCCGAGCAAAAAGCAAAGCGTATGCCATAAGCTGCGGCGGTTCAGCATCGCGTTTTCCTCTTTCAACTCGCTGACCGACACGCCGGTGATATACGATAAAAACGCCGGATAAAGCGGCAAGCAGCACGGGGAAATAAACGACAAAAACCCGGCGCCGAACGCTAAAAATAGATTGAGATCATTCATTGGTGAACCAGCCCCTGCTTTTTTACTTTTTATTTTAGCAGAATTCCTTCTTCCCGTAACATGTTTCTCATTGTTCCTGGTCAATTTTTCTATTTTCCATTTTTGCGTTCACTGATAAAATAGTATAAAGCACCATACACAATACTTCAAGCAAAGGACGGTCGATTCGTGCCGAAATGCAAATTGTTGACCTTGATTGAACAAAAGCGGATGGAGCTTGTCGACACGGTGGCCAAAACGGGGTTAAACTCGGCGGCGGCCATGAAAATCAGCAAAGAACTTGACACGTTGCTCAATGCCTATCAACGCGAACAAACCAAGCGGCGAAAGCAAAGCGCCTCCCGCTAGGCGGGACATGGCGCTTTCTTCTTTTTGTTCCAAGCAGGGGCGGCAAAACGCCGCCATTTACGCATGGACGTCGACGAGGCCGTTTTGCAGCAAGTACATTTGGTAGTAAAGCCCTTTTTGCGCCAGCAGTTGCTGATGCGTACCGCGCTCGATGATTTCGCCGCGGTGGAGGACGAAAATTTGATCGGCGTCTTGAATCGTTGATAGACGGTGGGCGATGACGATCGTCGTCCGCCCTTTCCGCATGCGCATGAGCGCATCTTGAATCGCTTCCTCTGTTTCGGTGTCAATATGGGCGGTCGCCTCATCGAGCACCAAAATTTTCGGATCAGCAGCGATCGTGCGAGCAAAGGAAAGAAGCTGGCGCTGACCGCTTGATAACGTCGCCCCGCGCTCGGCGAGCACATGGTCGTAACGATCGGGCAATTGCTCAATAAACGCATCGGCCTGCACGAGCCGAGCGGCCTCCTGAATGGCTTCGTCGTCCAGTTCCTGATTATACATGCGAATGTTCTCTTTGACCGTCCCGTAAAACAAAAACGGATCTTGCAAGACAAGGCCGAGGCGGCGGCGCAGCTCGGCGCGCGAGTAATCGCGGATCGACCGGCCGTCAAGCAAAATATCGCCGCGGTCAAACTCATAAAAGCGCATGAGCAAGTTGATGATCGAACTTTTGCCGCTGCCGGTATGGCCGACAAACGCGACCGTCTGACCTGGACGGATGACAAACGACAGCCGTTTCAGCACATCCCGTTTGCCATCGTAGGAAAAGCTGACATCCCGAAATTCGATTTCCCCGCGCTCGATCGCATGCGGCGACCAGTTTGGATTGGCCGGCGCCTCTTCTTGATGATCAAGAAGGGCAAACACGCGAGAGGCGGAAACGATCGCCTGCTGGTAAAGAGACAGGCGCATCATCATTTGCGTCACCGGTTCGAAAAAGCGCTCCAAATAGTTGACAAACGCATACAGCACGCCGATCTCAACTGGGCCATCAAGCGCCGTGATGCCAAAAAAGCTGAGAACCACTATGATTGACAACATATACACCACATCGATCGCCGGTCGAAGCAGCAGTCCATCGAGGTGGATGTTTTTCATCCCCGCCTTGTAATGCGCTTCATTGACGGCGGCAAACTCTTGATATAAACGGCGCTGCTGGCGGAACGCTTGAATGACGGCCATTCCTTGCAGCGATTCGTTCAATTTGGCGTTCAGTTCGCTCAGCCGTTCGCGCATCTCTTGATAAAACACCGAGCTGTAGCGTCGGTATGTGTGCATGATGAACGCGATCGCCGGGAGGATGAACAGGCAAAACAACGCAAGCTTAGCATCAAGCGAAAACATGGCGACAAACACGCCGATGACAAACAAGCCGTTTTGCACAAAGGCCGCTAGGACGCTGATGAACATGTCCTTGATCGCTTCTGTATCGTTCGTCACCCGCGAAACGATGCTTCCGCCCGGCGTCCGGTCAAAATAGCTCATCCCGAGCCGGTGCACTTTCGCAAACACATCCATCCGCAGCGCTTGAATGACGTGCAAAGCGAGCCGCTGAAACTCGACAAGCTGGAAGTAGGAAATGATCGTTTTCAAGACGAGCACGCCGAGATAGGCGGCGGCCAGCGCCGCCACCGGTCCAAAAGCAAGGCGGCCCGGCACCAAATAGTCGTCAATGAACACTTTCACCAAATACGGGCCGGAAAGCTCCCCGGCCGTTGCCAACAGAAGAAGCGTAAACGCAAGCGCAGTTTCTTTTTTGTATCTTCCCATATAAGCGAGCAGCCGCCATAAAACGCGCCGCTGCTCTTTTGTTGTCAACCATCGGTCGTTCATCCACTTCCCCCTATCTCCACAAACAACTTGTGTTTTCATGTTTTTCGATCCGCTCGTTTTTGGCGGGAGCTCGAACGTTCAGGTCTGTTGTTACTCCGCAAGCGCCTCAAGCTGCTGGCGTCGATGCATGTCACGATACCAGCCGTCTTCTGCCATCAGCTGCTCGTGCGTTCCGGCCTGCACAATTCGCCCCCCGTCAAGGACGAGAATCCAATCGGCATGCTCAACCGCGCTTAAACGATGAGCGGCGATGATCGTCGTTTTTCCGCGCCGCTCCTGTTTGAGCGCCGCTAAAATCCGCGCCTCGGTCTTCGCATCCACGGCCGACAACGCATCATCAAAAATGAGCACTTCCGGGTCAATGAGAAGCGCCCGGGCGATTGACAGCCGCTGTTTTTGCCCACCGGATAGGGAAACGCCGCGCTCGCCGATGACCGTCTCATACCCGTCAGGAAACTGCAAAATGTCATCATGAATGTCGGCCAGCCGCGCCGCCCGGACGACCTCGTCCTCTCCGGCTTCCGGCTTGGCAAAGGCGATGTTGTCGCGGACAGAGGCAGAAAACAAGAAATGGTCTTGCGGCACGTAGCCGATCGCCGAACGGAGCGCGAAAAGCGTATAATCGCGGATGTCGCGGCCGCCGAAGCGAATCTCGCCGTCATAGCCGTCAAACTCGCGCAGCAGCAGGCGAAGCAGCGTCGTTTTGCCCGCCCCGGTTTTGCCGACGACGCCAAGCGTCGCCCCGCGCTCCAGCGAAAAACGAATGTCCGCGAGCGCCGGCTTTGTCTCTCCCGGATAGACGAACCGGCGAACACGGTATTCAATGTCCCCTTTCGGCGGGACATCTACGGCATCGGGGTGCTCGATGATTTCATCTTGTTCAGCCAACAGCGCCCGCACCCGGTCGTACGAAGCACGCCCTCGCTCAACAATGTTAAACAGCCAGCCGAACGCCAACATCGGCCAAATAAGCAGGCCAAGGTAGGTCGTAAACGACACAAGCTCGCCGATCGTCAATTCGCCCGCCAAAACCATTTGGCTGCCAAACGCCACAGCGAGAAAAAATGACAGCCCAACAAGCAGCCCGATCGTCGGATCAAACAAGGCGTCAATTTTGGCGACGGCAACGTTTTTCGCCACGACGTCTTCCGATTGACGGCGAAACGCCTCGACATCGTGTTCCTCATAGCCGAACGCCTTGATGACGCGGATGCCGTTGACGCTTTCCTGCACCTTGTCGTTCAGCGACGAAAACGCCGCTTGCGCCGTTAAAAACCGACGATGGAGCATCGTCCCATAGCGGCTCGTCGCCGCCGCCATCACGGGCATCGGCAATAGGCTGATGAGCGTCAGCTTCCAGCTGATCGAAAACGCCATCGTTGCCAACACAAACCCGCCAAGCGTCACCGAGTCAACAAGCGTCAAAATGCCGCTTCCGGCCGTCTGCTGAATCGCTTGCAAATCGTTGGTTGCATGGGCCATTAAATCGCCGATCCGCTTCCGCTGGTAAAACGACGGCGACATGTTCGTAAAATGCTGATACAGCTCGTTGCGCAGCTGGCGGGCAAGCTTGACCGCCGAACCGAAAATGAAAATGCGCCAAGCGTAGCGGAGCCCGTAAAGCGCCGCCGCAACGGCGGCGAGGACGGCGATCCAGCGGATGAGCACTTCTTTTGTCATCGTGCCGTTTTTCATATGATCGACCAACAAGCCGATCACTTTCGGCGGGACTGTCTCCAAAAACGCCACGATGACAAGCACGAAAATGCCGGTGATATACGCCTTCTTTTCTTGGCGGAAAAACCAAAACAAATCGCGAAACACGCGCATAAGGCCCGCCCTCCTTTCATTTGGCTGACGAACAATCGCCATATTATTGTAACAAAACTAGAAAAATTTTGAAAGAACATTTTGGCAAAATAAAAAGACACTCTCGATCGAGTGTCCGTTTCGCTTATTTCAGTTGATTGTTCATCATTTTCATCATCTGGTTGATTTTCTTCTGCGACGGAGTCATGCCCATTTGCATCATCATCATGCGAATCATTTGTTCATTGATCGGCGGGTTTTTCTTCAAATAATTGATCATCGTTTTGCGGGCGACGAAAAATCCGATCGCCACCCCGGCGATGAGCGCCAGCACGCCAACGAGAATCGTACCCCACATAACAGCGATTTTCCTCCTTCTTGTTGTCTCCCTAACAGTGTACTAAACGATGCGTCATTAGACAATATTTCGCGACAAAAATCTTTTCATTACGCAAATTTTCTTCCTTGCCGAGGCGCAGACAGCCAGTAGTAATCGACAAAATCGGCGTCGACCGCCAAAAACGTCGGCGAAAGCCGAGCGAGCGCCCGCCCGATGTCCGCGGCAAGCGGCGCGCTGTCAGCGACAAGAAGCAAGCGGCGCTTTTGCACGACAAGCAACGCTTCCTCGCCGGCGTCGTTTTGCAAAACAAACATATTGCGCTCCAAATTTTTGCCGACGCGGCCGGCAAAATATTGCTTTAAGCCAAGTTCCAGGCGCGAAAATGACAGCCGTTCGGTGATAAATTCGACTTGCTTGCGGCAAATCGCCTTCAGCGGCGCTTTCGCGTATTGATGCTCACGAAGCAGTTCGACAATTTTTTCTGCCCGATGGCGGTAATGCGACGCCACATCGTCATTCAACAAATAAATCCAATAGCGGACCATGCCCCATCCCCCATTTCTGTTCATCTATTTTCTATTATAGAAAAGGAAAGGGGAAAAATATGTCTATTAACGGCAAGTTTTTTCACTAACATTGTCGATTTTTGTTTGCGGTGGCCATGCGGCCGCAAACAGGCCAACACGTCATGAACAAGCCTTTGCCCTCGATTCAACCCCGAAAATACTTGACCAAGGCGCAGCCATCTTTCACAAAAACAAGCTGCCCCTGCAACAACGCAAGGGCAGCTTTCCCGGTTACTTGCCGAGCAGCGCTTTTGTGCGGCGGACGACGTTGTCAACCGTAAAGCCATACTCGGCCATGATTTTCTCTCCCGGAGCGGAAGCACCGAATCGGTCGATGGCCAAAATGTCGCCCTCGGCGCCGACGTAGCGCTCCCAACCGAGCGACGCGCCCATTTCAATGGCGAGCCGCTTCGTCACGGCCGGCGGAAGCACTTCATCGCGGTACGATTTTGGCTGCGCTTCGAAGCGGTCCCACGATGGCATGCTGATGACGGAGACATGGATGCCCTCAGCGGCAAGCGCTTCTTGCGCTTTGACGGCCAGACCGACTTCCGAGCCAGTCGCCAACAACAGCGCCTCCGGAGCACCGTTTTTCGCCGGTGAAACGACGTACGCACCTTTTTTCACGCCTTCATACGCCAACTCAGCTGTTGCCGCCAACGTCGGCACATCTTGACGCGTCAAGACGAGCGCAGTCGGCTTGTCCGTCGATTCGAGCGCCAGCCGCCATGCGGCCGCCGTTTCGTTTGCGTCAGCCGGACGGATGACCGACAAGTTCGGCATCGCCCGAAGCGAAGCGAGATGTTCGATCGGCTCGTGCGTCGGGCCGTCTTCGCCGACGGCGATGCTGTCGTGCGTCAAGACGTAGATGACCGGCAAGCCCATCAGCGCCGCCAAGCGGATCGCCGGACGCAAATAGTCAGAGAACACGAAGAACGTGCCGCCGAACACTTTCAATCCGCCGTGAAGCGCCATGCCATTGAGCGCCGCCCCCATGGCAAACTCGCGCACGCCAAACCAAATGTTGCGCCCTTCGTAGCTGTCCGGCAAGAAGTTGCCGCCGCCTTTGATGAGCGTTTTATTCGAGCTTGCCAAGTCCGCCGAACCGCCAAACAATTGCGGCACCGCTTTGGCGATGGCGTTGATCACGTCCCCGGACGATGAGCGGGTCGCCAGGCTTTTGCCTGCTTCGTATACCGGCAAAGAAGCTTCCCATCCATCTGGCAGTTTGCCTTCGATCGCTCGCTTCAATTGGGCGGCCAGTTCCGGATGGGCCTGTTCATAGGCGGCGAGCTGCTCATTCCATTCCGCCTCTTTTTTCGCTCCCGGCTCTTGCACCGTCGCACGGAAGTGGGCGTACACTTCTTCTGGCACGTAAAAATCTTCCGCAAATGTCCAACGATACGCCTCTTTCGTCAGCTTCGCCTCTTGGGCGCCGAGCGGAGCGCCGTGGACGCCGGACGTGCCCGCTTTATTTGGCGCGCCGTAGCCAATCGTCGTTTTGACTTCAATGAGCGTCGGCCGGCTGAGGTCCGCCCGCGCCTCCTCGAGCGCTTTGGCGATTTCTTCAATATTGTTGCCGTCCTCAACGCGCAAATATTGCCAACCGTACGCTTGGAAACGTTGGGCGACGTTTTCCGAGAACGACAGGTTGAGCTCCCCGTCCAGCGAAATGTCGTTCGAGTCATACAGGACGATCAGACGGCCGAGCTTCAAGTGGCCGGCGAGTGACGCCGCTTCGCTCGCCACTCCTTCCATCAAATCGCCATCGCCGCAAATGGCGTACGTATAATGATTGATAATCTCAAACCCGTCGCGGTTGTATGTAGCGGCCAAATGCCGCTCCGCCATCGCCATGCCGACCGCCATCGCGATCCCTTGGCCAAGCGGTCCCGTCGTCGCTTCCACGCCCGGCGTATGGCCGTATTCCGGATGGCCCGGCGTTTTGCTTCCCCATTGACGGAATTGTTTCAAATCATCCATCGATACGTCGTAGCCGCTTAAATGAAGCAAGCTGTACAATAACATCGACCCGTGCCCGGCTGACAAGACAAACCGGTCGCGGTTGAACCAGTTTGGATTCGCCGGGTTATGATTCATAAATTTCGTCCAAAGCGTGTACGCCATCGGCGCCGCGCCCATCGGCATGCCCGGGTGCCCGGATTTCGCTTTTTCGATCGCGTCAATCGACAGCGTTCGAATCGTCGTAATCGCCAACTCCTCGATTGAATGCGCCATCGTCTTCCTCCCTTTCATCAACATGGTGTCATTTACTATCATATAGAAAATCGATCGGCTTGTACAACGTTATTTTCCGAGCCACCCCTCTTTCGACCGTTTAATGGAAGCGCCGCCGCTGGCTTTCCTTTAATTTTTTCGGCGTCACGTCGTTGCCGTTCGGGTCAATGACGGTCACTGTATGGAGCATATCGGTCATCGCCTTGCGGAACGCTTGAATGTACTCACGGCGCAGCTTCGCTTGCTCGAAGGCCTCTTCGGCCGACAAGCCGGCCGTTTTCGCTTTTTTCGCCAGTTCATTGATGCGGGCTAATTTATGTTTGGCAAGCATTGATCATCTTCTCCTATCTGCCATATTCTCACTCTGTTTTATCTTATCTGATCAACCGGGAAGATGGCAACGATGGCATCTTGGCTTCCTTTGCCCGCTCGCCGCTTTAGGGTCAGGCGCAGTACACGATCAACGCCGCCTTTGTTGCTCGTCCATATATTCCTGGTAACGCCGATGGACGGTCGCCTTGGACGCCTCGTAACCGAAGCTTCGCATCGTCGCGGCGATATCGGCAAACGTCAGTCCGCGCTCGCGCAAGCGGACGATCTCCTCAACCGGCAGATCAATTCGATCGCGCCCGGCGTTTTCGCCCCGGCGCCTTAGGTTCCGCTCCGGTCGGTAGCCGCTGGCGATGGCTCGCTGCATGCCACGCTTAATTTTGGCGTTATGTATTTTTCTTTGGTACTCCTCGACAATCGCGATGATGGATAACACCATCTCATCGGCCTCCGACAGCGGCATCTCCCCGCGGTGGCTGGCGCTGTATATTTTCACCCCTTGCTTTTTCAAGCAATGCAGCACCGCCATGCGCGCATGGCCGCGCCCAAGCCGCGTTTCATCTTGAATGAGCAGCACATCGACCTCGCCTTCCTCGCAAAGCGAAAGCAGCTCCAACACGCCGTCGCGGTCGGCTTCATAACCGCTCGCCTGCTCGGCGATCACTTTAACGACTTCAAATCCACACTCGGCCGCCAGTCGCTCGAGCTCATCTCGTTGCCTCGCGAGCGACGTTTCCTGTTCAGCTTTGTCCGTGCTGACTCGGCAGTAAATGACCGCCCTCATGGCCAATCCCTTCTTTCCATCACTGATTGACGGCCACCGAGCCGCCCTGCTTTGATTTTAACACAGGAATGACAATTTGTTCACCGGCGGCAAGACGCGGGCTCGGCAAATGGTTGACATCGACGACCCAGCGGATGAACTCATCAGGCGGCATATGGTGTTCCTGTTCGTACTGTTTTGCCAGCCCCCAAAGCGTATCGCCGGGAGCGACCGTGATCGTCACGTATTCTTTTTTATCGACCGGGCTGCTGGCGTAAACGAACCCTGCCAACACGAGCGCAAACAAAAATGAAAACAAAACATAGTGCAGCAACGTTCTCCCCATTCTCCCCACCCTTTCTAGAATGTTTGTTCGCTTTCCTTCATTATAGTCAAGAACATTTGTTTGTGTCAATAAAAAAACTCGAACTTATGTTTGTTTTTTCGTCTTCCGCATGGTATAATGAAGGCAAATGATGTGGCGAGAGGTGTGAAACCATGACGAAACTGTCAAAACGACAACAGCAAATTTTAGAGTTTATTAAACAGGAAGTAAAAACAAAAGGCTATCCTCCGTCGGTGCGGGAAATTGGGGAAGCGGTTGGACTGGCGTCAAGTTCGACGGTCCACGGGCATCTCGCGCGCCTAGAAAGCAAAGGGTACATCCGCCGCGACCCGACAAAGCCGCGCGCCATTGAAATTTTGGACAACGATATGGCCAAGGAGAGAGAAAAAGAGGAGATCATCTCGGTGCCGATCATCGGCAAGGTGACGGCCGGTCAACCGATTACAGCGGTGGAAAACATCGAAGGCTACTTTCCGCTGCCGAAGCGGCTCGCCGCCGGCGAGGAGCAGCTGTTTATGCTTGAAGTGATGGGCGACAGCATGATCGAAGCCGGCATTCTCGACGGCGACTACGTCATCGTCCGCCAGCAGTCATCGACCAACAACGGCGACATCGTCGTCGCCATGACGGAAGACAACGAGGCGACGGTGAAGCGGTTTTTCAAGGAAAAAGACCACATCCGCCTGCAGCCGGAAAACGCCCATCTTGAGCCGATCATCGTCCGCGACTGCACGATTCTCGGCAAAGTGATCGGCGTCTATCGCCTGTTCGACTGACTCGTGCCGGCCTGCGCCCATAAAAAAGCTGCCCTGAAAAAAACGGGGCAGCTTTTTTATGAATCAGTAGAGTTCCATATATTGGTCCAATTCCCATTGATGAACCGTTGTCCGATACATATCCCACTCGATTTCTTTCGCTTCGACGAAATGCTCGAATAAATGTTTGCCGAGCGCGTGAATCATCACTTCATCGGACTTCAAGTTTTCCAACGCTTCATAGAGCGTTGCCGGCAAATCGACAATGCCTTCTTCGAGCCGTTCTTCTTTCGTCATGACGTAAATGTTTCGATCCACTGGCGCCGGAGGAGTGAGCTTGTTGCGAATGCCGT
Source organism: Geobacillus sp. PK12 (assembly GCF_004123125.1). Taxonomy (NCBI): domain Bacteria; kingdom Bacillati; phylum Bacillota; class Bacilli; order Caryophanales; family Anoxybacillaceae; genus Geobacillus; species Geobacillus sp. PK12. The sequence continues at coordinate 15,821 of NZ_SDKL01000056.1, read as the reverse complement.
CAAGCCCAGCGGCTAAAAGCACCGCCATGGCCAAGTATGGGTTGGCCGACGGGTCAACGCTGCGCACCTCAATGCGCGTGCTCATGCCGCGCGAAGCTGGAATGCGGATGAGCGGGCTGCGGTTGCGCGCCGACCAAGCGACGTAGCACGGCGCTTCATAGCCTGGAACAAGCCGCTTGTACGAGTTGACGGTCGGGTTCGTCACCGCCGTAAAGTTCGGCGCATGCTTCAGCACACCGGCGATAAACTGCCGTGCCGTATCGCTCAACTGCAAGTCGCCGTTCGGATCGAAAAAGGCGTTTTCACCGTTGCGGAACAGCGACAGGTTGCAATGCATTCCTGAACCGTTAATCCCAAAAATCGGCTTCGGCATAAAGGTCGCATGCAATCCATGTTTGCGGGCGATCGTTTTGACGACGAGCTTAAACGTTTGAATGTCGTCGCACGCTTTAATCGCATGGGCGTATTTAAAATCGATCTCATGCTGGCCCGGGGCGACTTCATGATGGGACGCTTCGATTTCAAACCCCATTTCCTCAAGCTCGAGCACAATGTCGCGCCGGCAGTTTTCCCCAAGATCGGTCGGCGCCAAATCGAAATAGCCGCCGCGATCGTTCAGCTCCATCGTCGGGTGTCCTTTTTCGTCAAGCTTGAAAAGGAAGAATTCAGGCTCAGCTCCTAAGTTAAAGGCGTTGAAGCCAAGCGCCTCCATCTCTTTCAGCATCCGCTTCAAGTTGTAGCGTGGGCAGCCTTCAAACGGCGTGCCGTCCGGGTTGTAAATGTCGCAGATAAAGCGGGCGACTTTCCCTTTTTCTGCGGTCCACGGGAAAATGACGAACGTATCCAAGTCCGGATACAAATACATATCCGACTCTTCAATGCGGACAAATCCTTCGATCGACGACCCGTCAAACATAATTTTGTTGTTAAGCGCTTTCTCCAGCTGGCTGATCGGAATTTCGACGTTTTTGATCGTGCCCAAAATATCGGTGAATTGCAGGCGGATGTACTTGACATTTTCCTCTTTGACGATGTGTAGAATGTCGTCACGCGTATATTTTGCCATGTCCAAACTCCTCCCCGGCTCGGAAATCATGTTCCGTCATTAATGAAAGAAGCGAGCGAGATCTCCTTGGCGAAGCGATGCGCGCTGGAACCGCCCGGCCTGCAGCAATTCATTCCGCAAAATTTCGCGCAGTTCTTCGTCCGACAGCTTCGGTTTTCCTACTTTTTCGACTTTCTCCGCCTGCTGGTGGCGTCCTTCCTCCCGCGCGGCAAAAATTTGCTTAATGCCCGCCAAGTTGACGCCTTGGTCGATCAAATCTTTAATTTCCAGCAAGCGGTCAATGTCATTGAGCGAAAACAGCCGCCGGTTGCCTTCCGTGCGCGCTGGCGTGACGAGGCCGTGCTCTTCGTAATAGCGGATTTGGCGGGCCGATAGATCCGTCAGCTGCATCACGATCCCAATCGGAAACAATGGCATGGAACGACGAATATGGCTGCTCATGCCAATTCCTCCTCGCTTTTGATACCTTCATTTTACCATAATGTCAAGAAACGAGTCAATGAAGCGTTACATTTTCTCACAAACAAATCAACTGCTGTTCAAGCAAACGGTGGACGGCTGAACAAATGGCGATTTTGACGTGTGAATACGTCAGCCCGCCTTGCACGTAGGCGACATATGGCGGCCGCAGCGGCCCGTCTGCCGTTAGCTCGATGCTCGCGCCCTGCACGAACGTGCCTGCCGCCATGATGACTTTGTCCTCATAGCCGGGCATCTCGCTTGGATACGGGGTGAAATGGGCGTTGACGGGAGAAGCGGCTTGGATGGCTTGGCAAAAAGCGACCATTTGTTCTGGATCGTCAAAACGGACGGACTGAACCAAATCCGTGCGCTTCTCCTTCCACGACGGCGATGTCGAAAGCCCGATGCGCTCGAGCATCGCCGCCGTAAACACCGCCCCCTTGAGCGCCTGTCCGACAACATGTGGAGCAAGGAAAAACCCTTGGTACATATCGGGCAGGCTGTACAGCGACGGGCCGACTTCCGCCCCGATGCCCGGCGAGGTCATCCGGTAAGCGCACGCTTCGACGTATTTTTGCCTCCCAACGATATAGCCGCCTGTTTTCGCCAAGCCCCCGCCCGGGTTTTTAATGAGGGAGCCGGCCATCAAATCGGCGCCGACATGACACGGCTCTTTCTCCTCCACAAACTCGCCGTAGCAGTTGTCGACAAACACGACGACGTCGGGCTTAATCGCTTTGACAAAAGCGATCATCTCCGCGATTTCGTCGACCGTAAACGACGGGCGTGTCGCATAGCCGCGCGAACGTTGAATGCCGATCATTTTCGTCCGCTCGTTCATCGCCCCGCGCACCGCCGGAAAATCAACGGCCCCGTCCGCCGTAAGCGGCACGCTTCGGTAGCGGATGCCAAACTCTTTCAGCGAGCCGACGCCGCGGCCGCGGACGCCGACGATTTCCTCAAGCGTATCGTACGGAGCGCCGGTGATGTAAAGCAGTTCATCGCCCGGGCGCAACACGCCAAACAGCGCGATGGCAATCGCGTGCGTGCCGGAAATGATTTGTGGGCGCACAAGCCCTGCTTCCGCCCCGAATACATCGGCGTAAATGCGGTCAAGCGTATCGCGGCCGATATCGTCATAGCCATACCCGGTCGATGGGATGAAATGCCCGTCGCTCACTTGATGGCGGCGGAAACTGTCGAGCACGCGATATTGGTTCGCATCGACCATCCGGTCGATGCGCCGGTGGATCGGCGCAATTTGCTGTTCAACTTCCTCAACAAGTGCAGCGATCGTTTCTCCATGTTTCCATTGTGTCCAAAACATCGATGAACCCTTTCTACCGTTGGAATGATTGCAATTCCCCATACAAGGGATGCGCTGGCAGCACGTACCCTTGGCAGTCGTACGTGCCCCTTTGTTCATTATAATGCCATTCGTGCAAAATGGTGTCCGATTTTAGCTGGGCGAGCAGTTTTCCTTCCCCGCTCGGGATCGATACGTCATAATGAACCATTTGCCGTTTCACCGCTTCTTCAATAAAGCGGCGGAGCCGGTCGACATCGGCAGCCGAGAGCGCGCTCATCACGATCGCATCGGTTGTCGTCGGGAGAAATTCCAGCGTTTGCCGGTCGCTTTTATTGTAAACGGTGACGGCCGGAATGGAAGAAGCCCCTAGTTCCGCCAAGAGCCGCGATACCGTCCGCTCATGCTCGGCGTAGTCCGGATGCGACGAATCGACGACGTGAAGCAATAAATCCGCTTCCTTCACTTCTTCAAGCGTCGAGCGAAACGCAGCGACAAGCGTCGTCGGCAAGTCTTGAATGAACCCGACCGTATCGGTGAGAAGCACCGTGTAGCCGCATGGCAAGACGCATTTGCGCGTCAACGGGTCGAGCGTGGCAAACAGCAAGTTTTCCTCGAACGAATCGGCGGCGGTCAGCCGGTTGAAAATCGTCGACTTGCCGGCGTTCGTATAGCCGACAAGCGCCACTTGAAAGGCGCGGTTTTTTTGCCGGCGCTCGCGGTAGCGTTCGCGATGCTCAGCCACCCGGCGAAGTTCGCCTTTAATATCGTCAATGCGGCGGCGAATGTGACGGCGGTCGGTCTCCAGCTTCGTCTCCCCCGGACCGCGCGTGCCGATGCCGCCGCCCAAGCGAGACAGCGCCTCCCCTTGGCCGCTAAGGCGCGGCAGCATATACTCCAGCTGGGCGAGCTCGACTTGCAGCTTTCCTTCTTTCGATCGGGCGCGCTGAGCAAAAATGTCTAAAATGAGCTGCGTCCGGTCAATCACTTTCACCTCGCCAAGCATGTTCGTCAAATTGCGCGCTTGGCTTGGAGAGAGCTCGCTGTTGAAAATAACCACGTCCGGTTCCAGCTGCTTGACTATGGCGGCGAGCTCTTCCGTTTTCCCTTTTCCGATATACGTCGCCGGGTGCGGCGCTTCACGTTTTTGCGTCACCTCTGCCACAACCTCGCCGTTCGCCGTCGCAACGAGCGAAGCGAGCTCCTCCATCGAATAGCGAAACCGTTCATCATCGACACCAGCGAGCTGGCAGCCGACAAGGATCGCTTGTTCACGGCTCATGGCATCCCCCTTCCTTTCCCTCGCGGCGAACATGTTCTCTACGTTCATGATACCAAATCCCACCGTCGGTCTGCTAGTTCGTTCCAAAAAAACGATTGATTTTCCGCCGCTTTTGCCTCTACAATGATACAAGAACACGACACGGAAAGGAACAGCACGAATGACGTGGGAAGTATTGAGCATCATCGGCACGATCGCCTTTGCCATCAGCGGGGCGATCGTCGCGATGGAAGAGGAGTACGATTTGCTTGGGGTGTACATTTTAGGGATTGTCACCGCTTTTGGCGGCGGGGCGGTGCGCAATTTGTTGATCGGGGTCCCCGTGTCGGCGTTATGGGAACAGCAGCCGCTCTTTCTTGTCGCTTTGGCGGCCATGACAGTTGTGTATTTGTTCCCAAAGCAAATGCTGCCGCCGTGGAAGCGGTGGGGCAACTTTTTTGACGCCCTTGGGTTGTCCGCGTTCGCCATTCAAGGGGCGCTGCATGCCGTCAACATGGGGCATCCATTAAGCGCGGTCATCGTCGCCGCGGTGTTGACCGGAAGCGGCGGCGGCATGATCCGTGACGTGTTGGCGGGAAGAAAGCCGCTCGTGTTGCGCGCAGAAATTTATGCCGCCTGGGCCATTCTCGCCGGTCTCGCCGTTGGGCTGAAATGGGCCGAATCGCCCATGGAGCTGTATGTGCTGTTGATTGTCGTCGCCGCCCTCCGCATTTTGTCGTACACATACGGTTGGAAGCTGCCGCGGCGGGCGGTTGGAGAAAAAGCGGGCGAGCAATGATCAAACGGCAAAAACAACATCTACTCATTGATTCGTACGAAAAGATAGGCGGCTCCTCGCTTTTATATAGATGCAATTTAAAGCTTTGCCATTTTTCTTTTTTACCGGTCATTTCATCCGACTGTCGAGTGACCGAACAACGCCGCTTAAAGACCCATATATGGGTCTGTGAAGCAGGCGGTTGTTCGGTCCTCCGTCACGCCAAGGCGTGACGGAGAAGCCTGTGGCTTTCCTCCGACAGTCGAAAAGGGGAAAACCGCTTTTCCGTCAAGGATATGTTAAACTTCTTCGTTGCATCTATATAGTTTGCTGACGCTTTCCTTTACGCGCTTTGCCCGCTTCGCACCGCCACGACCACCCCAGCAACGATCAGCGCCCCACCAAGCCAAAACGAGGCGGTGAGCTCCTCATGCAACAGCAGCCAGCCAAAGAGCGAGCCGACAAGCGGCTGGAAAAAGAAAAAGAGCGAGCCGACGCCGGCGTCGATCATTTCCATCCCTTTGTTCCAAAGAAAAAATGCCCCCGCCGTCGATACAACGCCAAGATACAACACTCCAAGGGCGACGGGAACGCTCCAATGGCTCGCGGCAAGCCCCGGCCCTTCGGTGAGCATCATCGGCGTCATGCCGATAAACGCAGTGAAAATAGCGTACGTGGTGATCGAAAGCACGGACAGGCGGGCCGAAGCGATTTTCACCAGCACCGACAACAGCGCCCAAGTGATCGCCGCGCCGACTAACGCCATATTTCCAGCGAACGTCGACTCCCCGCTGCCCCCGAGGCCAACGATGACGATGACACCCGCTGTCGCCAGTAGCAGCGCGGCCATTTTCCGCCATGTAAGCGCCTCGCCAAGCAGCCAGCGGGCAAACAAGACGACAAACGCCGGCGTTGAGGCGGTAATGAGCGAAGCAGTATGGGCGTTCGACCATTTCGTGCCGACAAACTGCAAGGAAATAGAAACGACGTAGCCGATGATTCCGATCGCGATGACCATTCCCCAATCACGCCCGTTTTTCGGCGGGCGCTCGCGTTTCACCGCGGCGATGGCACCGAGCACAATCAAGGCGACGGCGTAGCGCAGCCAGACGAGCGTAAACGGCGGAATGTAGTCCAACACGTATTTGCTCACGACGTACATCCCGCCCCAAATGCTGGCAGCAAGCGATAAACACAAGGAAGCGAGAACAGGTTGTTTCATGGCATCGATCCCCCTATGCGTTCTTCTTTCTGCTGCTGACATCAAAGGCGAAGCCGTTATTTCCAGAGATGGCAGTCAAACAAGGCTGTTCTCCATCAGCTACACATCGCTTTCTTCCGGAGGAAACACGGGGGCGAGCGAAACCGTCAAATCCGGTTGCCAAAAAGAAACCAACTCATCGCTTGGCCCAAAAACCGCTCGCTGCTCGAATCGTCCATCTTGCCAGCTGAGCACTTCGATCGTTCGATTGCTGGGGTCTACCATCCAATATTCATGCACACCATATTTTTCGTATAAATAGTATTTCTGGTTTCGATCGCGTAGAGCGGTGCTTGGTGACAGCACTTCCACAACGAGATCGGGAGCCCCCTTCATTCGCCGATTCCCGATTCGCTCCACCCGACAAACGACTGATAAATCCGGCTGAACAACCGTTTTCGCCATCCGTTCCGGCTCCTCAGGATCAAGCTGAACATCAAACGGGGCCAGAATGACATGACAGCCACGCGCCTGAAAATGCGAAGCCAATGCAAGGTGCAGTTGTCCGACCACATACTGGTGCTCAAACGACGGAGACGCCAATAAATAGGGAACGCCATCGATCAGTTCCCAATTCCCTTCCCAATGTTGAATGTCGCCATACGTGTAAAACGGCTTCTCCTTCTGCACTGTGCTTGCGCTCCTCCTTTCACTTGCTTTTCTTTCATCTTATCACAATGTTCCAGCTCCATGGCATATTTTTATTTTCAAAGAGAAAACAGCGGCCGCCACCGCTGTTGAGTGTGTGTCAAACAAATGTTTTTTCCACGCGTTGCTCTTACTCCCGCTCGATGATCGTGGCCGTCGCCATCCCGTGGCCGATGCAAATCGTCAATAGCCCATAGCGGCCGCCGCGCCGTTCCAGTTCGTGAACGAGCGATGTCATGAGCTTCACACCGGTGGCGCCGAGCGGATGGCCAAGCGCAATGGCGCCGCCGTTGACATTCACCTTCTCAAGCGGAGCGCCGATTTCTTTTTGCCAGGCGAGCACGACCGGGGCGAACGCTTCGTTGATTTCAATGAGGTCGATGTCATCGATCGAGAGGCCGGCTTTTTTCAACACTTGCCTCGTCGCCGGAATGACGCCATCCAGCATGTACGTTGGGTCGGAGCCGACGACCGTTTGCGCGACGATGCGCGCTTTCGGCTTCAGTCCGAACCGCCTCGCCGCCTCCCGTTCCATCAAAAGCACAGCGGCCGCCCCGTCGCTCATTTGGCTCGCATTGCCGGCGGTGATGACGCCGTCTTCTTGAAACACCGGCTTGAGCGCGGCGAGCGCTTCCGGTGATGTATCGGCCCGCGGCCCTTCATCATCGGTGACAAGGATTTCGCGGCCATCGCGGTCAAGCCCTTTGACTGGGACAATTTCGGCGCGAAACTTCCCCTCGCGCAAGGCGGCCAAGGCGCGCCGATGGCTTTCGTAGGCATAGGCATCCAGCTCCGCGCGCGTCAGGCCGTATTTTTTGGCGATCCGCTCAGCCGAGACGCCCTGGTGGATGAATTCGTATTTTTCATGAAGCGACGGCGGAATCGTCTGCTCGTTGCCATCGCTTAAAATCGGCACTTTCGTCATGCTTTCGACTCCGGCGGCGATCGTGACATCCATATCGCCAGAGCGGATTTCCTGGGCGGCGAAATGAATCGCCTGCTGCCCCGAGCCGCACATTCGGTTGATTTGCACGGCCGGCACTTCGATCGGGAATCCGGCCTCGAGCGCCGCCAGCCGGCCGATGTTGTACCCTTGTTCGGCGATCGGCGTCACGCAGCCCATGACGATGTCTTCGACCATCCGTTTCTCAATGCCCGCCCGGCGCACGACTTCATCGAGCACCACCGCGGCAAGATGCACCGGATGAACATCCCGGAAGACGCCGTTTCGCTTGCCGACCGGCGTCCTGACGGCTTCCACAATCACCGCTTCACGCACCATTTTCTCCTCCTTGTTGATGTTGTCAACGCCACGCCTTGACGGCGCAGCCGCACCGTTGTATCCAACGATGCACCGCGGCGCCGCCAAACGAGCCCGTTTCTGTCCACCTCTCCGTGAGAGGCGCTTGTTCATTTTGCATACGTATAGAACCCTTTCCCTGTTTTCCGCCCTAAATGCCCGGCTTCAACGAGCTTGCGCAAAAGCTGAGGCGCCCGGAACCGGTCGCCGTATGCTTCCGTCATGTTTTCACTCACAAACAGGAGCGTATCAAGCCCGACCATGTCGGCGAGCTCAAAGGGACCCATCGGGTAATTGAGCCCAAGGCGCACCGCTTTATCGATGTCTTCCACAGAGGCTACTCCCTCTTCGTACATGCGGATGCACTCGATCATATGAGCGGCGATCGCTCTTGTCGTCACAAATCCTTGCCGGTCTTTCACGACGACCGTTTCTTTGCCAAGCTCCACAGACAGCCGACGGATGGCGTCGACTGTGTCGTCAGAAGTCGTCTCACCTTTCACAATTTCGATCAACTTCATCACTGGCGCCGGATTGAACCAATGCATGCCGATGACGTTTTCCGGCCGCTTCGTCGCGGCGGCAAGCGCCGTGACGCTCAGCTCGGATGTGTTGGTCGCTAAAATGGCGTCCGGCTTCGCCAGTTGATCAAGCTGCTGAAACACGTCTTTTTTCAGCGCCAAGTTTTCCGGCACGGCTTCGATGACGACATCCGCCCCGCGCACCGCTTCGGCCAAATCGACGGTCGAGCGGATGCGCCCGAGCGCCGCTCGCGCTTCCGGCTCGGACAGCCCGCCGGTTTTGACAAAGCGGCGCAAGCTTTTTTCCGCCGAAGCGAGCCCATTTTGCAAGGCCGCTTCGGACACGTCATATAAATACACCGTTTTTCCCGCCATCGCCGCCGTTTGCGCGATGCCGCTTCCCATCACCCCGGCGCCAATGACCGCAATTGTGTCTGCCACGGTGTCCGCCTCCTTTACTCCTTCGCCGCATCGGCATAGCGCGCTGCCATCTCATCGCGCAGTTTCCGCTTCAAAAACTTGCCGACGCTCGTTTTCGGAATTTCATCGAGAAACACAATGTCATCCGGCAGCCACCATTTTGTAAATTGCGGGCGCAAAAAGTCGTACAGCTCTTCTTTTGTCACGCTTTTGCCTTCTTTCAGCACGACGCAGGCAATCGGGCGCTCTTGCCATTTCGGATGCGGCACAGCGACGACCGCCGCTTCGAACACCGCCTCATGGGCCATAAGCGCATTCTCCAAATCAACCGATGAAATCCATTCGCCGCCGCTTTTAATGACATCCTTCGTCCGGTCGACAATTTTCACAAACCCTTCTTCGTCCACGGTGACGACATCGCCGGTATGGAGCCAGCCATCGCGAAATGCTTCGTTCGTTCTCTCATCGTTGTAATACTCGGCGGCAATCCACGGACCGCGCAAGCAAAGCTCGCCCATTTCCTGGCCGTCCCAGCGAACCGGCCCGTTTTGGCCGATCACTTTCATCTCAAGCCCCGGCGCAAGCAGCCCTTGCTTGGCGCGAACATCAAGTTTCTCCTCGTACGACAGCCCGTCTTGATAGCTTTTCAGGCGTGAGACAAGCACAAGCGGGCTCGTTTCGGTCATGCCGTACGCGTGAATGAACGGAATGCCGTATTTTTCTTCAAACGCGCGGATGATCCCTTTCGGCGCGGCTGAACCGCCGCAAATGACGCGCGTCAGGCTGCTGACGTCATAGTTTCCTTTCTCCAACTCTTGCAACAGCCCGAGCCAAATCGTCGGCACGCCAGCGGTGATCGTCACTCGTTCGGCGTCAATCAGCTCGGCAAGCACTTTCGGCGTAAACGCCGGACCCGGCATGACGATCGTCGAACCGAACCAAGTAGCGGCAAACGGCAGCCCCCACGCGTTGACATGGAACATCGGTACGACCGGCATGACGACATCGCGCTCGCATAACCCTTGCGTATCAGCCAGCCCTAACGCCATCGCGTGCAAGACGGTGCTGCGGTGCGTATACACAACCCCTTTCGGATTTCCCGTTGTCGCCGACGTATAACACATACCAGCCGGTTGGTATTCATCGAGGTCTTTCAAGAACGGAAATGTTGGATCGCCCTCGGCAAGCAGTTTCTCGTAATGGTACACCGGCGAGAGCTTCGTTTCCGGCAGCTCGTCGGCATCGGTCATGACGATGAAAGCGCGTACGTTCGGGATCTCGTCCTTGATCGCTTCAATTGCCGGCAGCAAATCATCATCGATCAGCAGCACACGGTCATCGGCGTGGTTGATGATGTAAGCGATATGCTGCGCGGAGAGGCGGATGTTGATCGTATGGAGCACCGCTCCAATGCCGGGAATGGCAAAATACGCTTCCAAATGGCGGTGATGATTCCAAGCGAACGTGCCAACGCGGTCGCCGACTTCAACCCCGATCCGCTTCAACACGCTTGACAGCCTGCGCGTCCGCTCGCCGATCTCCTTGTATGTATGGCGGACGATGCCGCCTTTCATGCGCGAAACGACTTGCTTTTTTGGGAAAAACAACTCCGCCCGCTCGAGCATCATGGAAATGTTTAACGGTGTTTTCATCATCGGTCATTCCTCCCCCTTTACCAAATGCGCATGTTCATTGACTTTAGGCGGCTCCCCGCCGCCCCATTGGCCATCCGGCCCATGCGCAGCCGTCCACACGCCGCCCGGCTGCAGCCGAACGAGATGGCGGAGCCGGCCGTCAGCAAACAGCGCCTTCGCCTCACCCGTCTCCAGCACCGGGGCAAGGCAGACGTCGACCGCTTCGGCGAACGCGCTCCACTCATCCAATGTCTTTTCACGGAACAAGGCGGCGAGCTCGTCATATACGGCTTCCCCCGATCGCGCCGGCGCCCATTGCGCCTCCGTCCATTCCGGATGGCCGACCGCCTCGCAAAACCGCCGCCAAAAGTGCGGCTCGAGCGCCGCTAAACTCATATAACGGCCGTCTTTTGTCTCGTACAGCTGATAGCACACCACCTCCCCAGACAACTCGGAAAGACCGGTCTTCGGCCCACCGCCGTGTTCAATGGCAAAATGGCCAGCCATCATCGCGACCAATCCGTCCACAAGCGAGACGTCAAGATAAGCCCCCTTGCCGGTCCGCTCGCGGGCAAACAGCGCCGCCAACACGCGCTCGGCCGCCGCCATGCCGCCGATAAAATCGGCAAGCGTGATCTTCGGATGAACCGGTCGGCCGCGTTCATCGGCGAGCTGCGCCAACAAGCCGGAGAGCGCCATGTAGTTTAAATCATGGCTTCCGAGCAGCGAGCGCCCGCTCTGTTGGCCAAAGCCGCTGATCGAGCAGTAAATGATCCGTTCGTTGTCGCGGCGCACGTCGTCGTAGCCGAGCCCAAGCCGCGCCATCACCCCGGGCCGGAAGCTTTCGATCAACACGTCGGCGCGGGCGGCGAGCCGCCGGGCTTGGTCTCGTCCTTCTTCCGTCTTTAAATTTAACGCAACGCTTTTTTTGCCGGCGTTGTAGGCGGCAAACAGCCGGCCCCCGGCGAACGGGCGCAGCCGGTCGCCGGACGGCGGCTCGATTTTGATGACGTCCGCTCCGAGCTGCGCGAGCCGCCAGCTGGCAAACGGGCCGGGCAAGTAATGGGAAAAATCAACGACTACAATGCCATGAAGCATGTCTTTCCCTCTCTCTACAAATCTAGCTGCCGGGCGATGATCGTTTTCATCATCTCGTTCGTCCCGGCGTAGATGGCGCTGACCGGAATATCGCGATAGCGCCGGGCGATCTCGTACTCCTCCATATAGCCGTAGCCGCCGTGCAGCTGCATCGCCTCGGCGGCGACGCGTTTCGCCATCTCGGTGATCCACCATTTCGCCATCGACACTTCCGTGACGATCTGTTTTCCCGCTATATGCTCCTCGATGACACGGTCGACAAACGTGCGCCCGAGGGCGATTTCGGTCGCCATTTCGGCAAGGCGGAACTGAACGGTCTGAAACTCGCTCACCCGTTTGCCGAACGCCGTGCGCTGTTTGACATATTGCTTCGTCAAGGAAAACATCACTTCCGCCGCCGTTTGGGCGGCAATGGCGACGACCAACCGCTCTTGCTGGAGCTTTTCCATCAAGTAGTAAAATCCTTTTCCTTCCTCGCCAAGCAAGTTATGTGCCGGCACTTTCGCATCCTGGAAAAACAGCTCGGCGGTATCTTGAGCGTGCAGCCCGACTTTTTCAAGTTTCCGGCCGCGCGTAAACCCCGGTGTGTCGCGCTCGACGACAAGTAAGCTGATGCCGCGGTGCGGCGGTTTCGTGTGCGGGTCGGTTTTGCAGGCGACAACGATCAAGTCGGCATGAATGCCGTTCGTGATAAACGTTTTTTGCCCGTTGACGATGTAATAATCGCCCTCTTTAATGGCCGTCGTTGAAATGTTCGCCAAATCCGAACCGGCGCCCGGCTCAGTCATGGCGATCGCCGTGATGAGCTCGCCGGTGACGCATTTTGGCAGCCATTTTTGTTTTTGCTCCTCCGTTCCGTACGATGCGATATACGGCGTGACAATGTCGTTGTGCAAGCCGATGCCGACGAGGCTCGATCCAACTTTTTCTAGTTCTTCGTTAATGACAACCGAATAGGCAAAATCGGCGTTTAGACCCCCATACTTCTCATCGACCCAGGGGCAAAGAAAGCCGTTCTCGCCCATCTTCGCCCAAAACGAACGCGGAATGATGCCGCGCTTCTCCCAATCGTTATAATGCGGGTACGCTTCTTTTTCCAAAAACTTGCGAAACGCCGCGCGGAACATATGGTGCTCCTCACGCAAATAGCGAGCCGTCACCCGTTCATCCCTCTCTTCTGTTCGGTCACTTTTTCTCTGTTCCGCCCGCCGCCTGTTTTTTCAGCTGTTCGCGCAGCAAAAACTTTTGGATTTTCCCGCTCGCGTTGCGGGGCAGAGCATCGATGAAATAGTAGGCGCGCGGACGTTTGTACGGAGCAAGGCGGTCGCTCGTTTTGCAAAACTGCTCGAGCTCATCGGCGGTGAGGCTGATGTCCTTTTTGACGACAAACGCAACGACCTTTTCGCCCCACAGCTCATCCGGCTCGCCGAGCACAGCGACATCAAGCACTTTCGGATGCTCGTACAACACGTCCTCGACTTCGCGCGGATAGACGTTTTCCCCGCCGCTGATCACCATGTCATCGACCCGGTCGGCGACATACAAGTAGCCGTCTTCATCAAGGTAGCCGAGGTCACCGGAATGATACCAACCTTTGTACAACGCTTTTTCCGTCGCTTCCTCGCGCTTGTAGTAGCCGGCCATCATGCACGGCCCGCGCATCACAATTTCACCGACTTCATATGGCGGCAGCACATCGTCTGGGTCGGACGGCCCGTCTTCACGCGCGCGGACGACGCGGATCTCATGGTTCAGGCAGGCGCGTCCAGCGGAACCGGCTTTTTTCAGCTGCTCGTCTTCCAACAAAAACGTCACCGCCGGCCCCATTTCCGTCATGCCGTACGCTTGAATCAGCTCGATGCCGAGCCGCTCTTGGCATTGCCTGACAAGGGCTGGAGCCATCGGAGCGGCGCCGTATAGGCCGAGGCGAAGCGAAGATAAATCGTAACCGCTTACATTCTCCTGCAAGATCATGTTCCACATCGTTGGGGCTCCGAATAGGATCGTAATCCGCTCCCGTTCGATCGTTTCAAGCACGAGCTTGGCGTCAAAATGGTGCAAAATGACGCTCGCCGCTCCGGCATGCACGCGCGGCAGCAAGCAGCAATGCAGCTCGGCGCAATGGAACAGCGGCGCTGCCGCCAGCCCGCGATCCGTCTCGCGGATGCGCATGACGCCATGGCAAATGACGCTTTGCTCGATCATGTCGCGGTGACGGTGCATCACTCCTTTTGGACGCCCAGTTGTGCCGCTTGTATACATAATGGCATAAAGATCGCTCTCATCCACATGAACACGCGGCGCTTCCTCTCCAGCCCGCGCGGCCTGCTCGTGAGCGTTTTTGGCAAACGGCGGCGGATCTCGGTCGATCGACCAAAATGACACGTGCGGGAAACGGCTGTGAATCGCGGCAAGTTCCGGTTCCACCGCCCGTTCAAACAGCACAATTTTCGGCTCGGCGTCCATCAAAATATAGGCAATTTCTTCCGCCCTCAGCCGAAAGTTGATCGGATTGAACACCGCGCCGATTTTGGCGCAGGCAAACAAAGCGGTCGCGAGCTCAAGCGTATTGTACAGCACCGTCGAAACGCGGTCTCCTTTGCGGACGCCCGCTTCCAAAAACGCGTTCGCCCACCGGTTGACCTCCCGCTCCCATTCGGCGTACGTATAGCGGCGCCCGGTCGCCACTTCGACAACCGCTTCCCGGTCCGGAAACTTTCGCACTGTTTGGGAAAACATCTCTCCAATCGTCACGTACAAACGCCTTCTCCCCCTTTTTCGTGTCTCGACAGAGGGCGGGCGGATCCCATAGACAGACAATTCAAATAATTTAGTGCATATGCCCCCGTTGTTTATGTATTCGCTCTTTTGGCCGGCATTCCTCTTTTTACGGCACAAAAAAAAACGAAAAGGAGACCCCTTTCGTTTTACGCATGGAAGACGAAATCGCGGTCGCGGATCGTCATCAGCTCTTTTTTGTCATAGCGCCCTTCGTGCAGAAGACGGACCGCCTGCTTGCGGATCGCTTTTTCGATCAAATTGCGCACATAGCGGCCGTTGCTGAACTTGAGGCGGCCGGTCGCTTCCAGCGTCCCTTCGAGATGAATGTACAGTTTCCGCTCCGCTTCCGGCGTCATTTCATACTCGCGTTCGCGCAGCATTTGCTTGGCGATTTGCACAAGCTCCTCGACCGTATAATCGGGAAACTCGATCGTGAGAGGAAAGCGCGACGGCAAGCCGGGATTTAGCGACAAAAAGTAGTCCATTTCTTTCGGATAGCCGGCCAAAATCACAACCAAGTCGTCGCAATAGTCTTCCATCCCTTTGACAAGCGTGTCAATCGCTTCTTTGCCGAAATCTTTTTCGCCCCCGCGGGCGAGCGAATACGCTTCATCGATGAACAAAATTCCGCCGCGCGCTTTTTTGATCAAATCGCGCGTTTTGCTCGCCGTATGCCCGATGTACTCTCCGACCAAATCGGCCCGCTCCGCCTCGATGAAATGCCCTTTGGACAGCACGTTCATCTCAAAAAACAGCTTGCCGAGCAAGCGCGCCACCGTCGTTTTGCCGGTGCCGGGATTGCCTTTGAAAATCATATGGAGCGCCTGGCGGTTGGCCTTTAAGCCGTTCTCCTTGCGCAGCCGGTTGATGTACAGCCAGGCGTAAATTTCCTTGATGATTTTTTTGACATGATCAAGGCCGATCAGTTGATCAAGCTCCTTTTGAATATTGCGGAGCGCCTGATGCTCTTCGCCATCGAGCCAGTCGTTTCTCTCTTCTTTCACTAAATGGTTTACCGTTTTGGAGTTCAACACGATGTTGATTTGCCCTTTCGCCTTGTTCATCGTCAATTCTGACAAGGGGCGTCACCTCGCTTCCCGTTTTCTGCCATCCGCACACGTTCCGCATTCGCTGCCGGCGCCTCGCGCTTTTGCTATTAGTATACGTACGCCGCCGCCGATCCGTGACAATCGCCCAAGCGAACAACCGGCCGGTCGCAGCGGGAAAAGTTTGTATATTTTTACAGGCGTGTTGATTATCCAATAAAATCCAAAGGGTATAGAAA
>NZ_SDKL01000055.1:0-12355 GCF_004123125.1 Geobacillus sp. PK12 | reverse complement strand
AAAAATCCTTTGTTTTGACCTTGTTAGGGTGCGAAATGTGAGCTTCATAGTACTGAATTGTTACAATACAGGCCTATGAATTGGTTCATAGGTACAATTGGGTATCTTCTAGATATACCCAATTGTACCTATGAGAATCATCTATATCTATGAGCACCATATTCATTCTAAATTAAAATAGTAAATTAAACTAATCTAAATGGCAAATTAGATTAATCTAATTGGCAAACCAGATTAATTTAATTGATAAATTAGGTTAGTCTAGTTAATAAATTAGATTAGTCTAATCATCTCGACTGATTAATCGTAATTAAAGATTAGCGCAAGTACAATTAAAAATAATTTTTAGCTAATTCTAAATTAATTCTGCACTAAGGTTAAAATGGAAAAAAAGTAAAGATATAATGTTTTAAAATTAATATCCATTCAATATTACAGAAAGGAGAATTTAATGATTAACTATGGAAAAGCCAAACGAAAAGTTAAACATAACCAAAGACATGCATATAAAAGACGTACTTGATGTATTAAATCAAGGGATCACAAAAGAGGAGATTGCAGCGAAAAGCGGAATTCGACTCACAGATTTAGAAAACAAACTAAGTAACGCTGGAATTACCCAAAATAAAGATGGGATGTATTTCGCCACTTCTGCCAAAGCACTGAACAAACGGTTAAGCGATAGAATATACAATGTACACAGAAAACGGGAGATGAAATCAGAAGTAGTTGATAAGTCGGGTTTAGAACGTCTTTTTTCTGAAGTCCGTGAATATATGAATGCTGAAAGAGAAAAAGCAAAATTATATAAGCCTTCCAAAGCAATTTGGGCTCAGGTAAAAGCTTTGCAAAAGTTATTATTGAACGTTCAGCAGGATTGGCTCATTGATGCTTTAATTAAACGAGCGTTAAATACACTATCCGTTACAGATGATTTACAAAAATATTTAGCTGAAAAAGAAACGAATCTATAAAATTTTGCAAAATAGCTGTTGACTTTTCATCATAATCTGATAAAATGGGAAGCAAATAAATAACTTAATATACGACAAGGGAAAACCCCATGCTTTACAGCGCTACTTATGTGTATATACACGCATAAGTAGTGGTGTTTAGCTTGGGGTTTTTTTGCGTTTTAGAGAAAAACTTTAATACGGGGGTAACAGATGATGAAAAAAACAACAATTACACCTGAATCTACACTTCTTGAAGGCTTTAATGAATTCGAAAAGAGCCAACCTTGGTCGAAGAATACTAGACGTAGCTATCGAAAAAATGTAATTAATCTATCAGATTATATGTTAAAACAAGGATTAGAACCGGTTTTTAAAAATATCGATTACGAATTTGTGAAAAAATGGGAAAATGATCAACGAAAACGATATAGTCCGGTATCTATCAAACAACACAAAGGAACGATGCAATCCATGTTCTCATATTATAACCAACTAGGAGTAATCACTGGGAACCCATTCTCAGCTTTAAAAGTAGTAAATGCTAATAAACCAAAACATCATTCCAGAGCATTAAATATCGTTGAATTATACCAAGTTTATAAAGCTGCGTTCGAGCTACAAGAAAACGGTGTTAATGTATTAATTCCAGTCCTTGTAGATATGTTTACAGCTCTTCGTGTCACATCACTTGAGAAACTAACAGTTCGTTCCGTTTCAACAACTATGAACGGGTTAGTTTACGAGTTTGATCCAAAAAAAGATCGAGTAAAAGAAGACAAACTACTTGACCAATATCTAGAAGAGGAAGGGGATAACCACACTGACAATTCACCGAACAGCAAAAACAAAGATTTCTTTATTCCATTGCCACCTAAACTGATGCAATTACTCATCAAATACACAGAACATATGAAACCAGAGGATGCGCTCCTATACGGTTTAAGAGGGAAACCGCTCGTTAACAAGCAAATGAATTATATAATTAATAAAGTATGCGAACATCTTGGATGGATGAAAGTAGAATACGAAAACTCTGAAAATGCGGATCATAACAACGTAAAAGGGAAGAAAGGAAGAATAGGGACAAAAACAGTCCATAAAACCGAGAAACATTTCACGCCACATGGACTCAGATACACTCTTTCTACTTTGTTTCATGAAATGGGGGTCTCAGATGATGCTATACGCTTTCTGCTTGGCCATTCCAGATATGAGTTAGGCGCTCTTCAACATTACATTTTAAGCGATGCAAAGTATATTAAAGAAATTCGAGCGGCTCAAGTAATAATCGAAACTCTTTTTGAAACTGCGATGGAACTTGAGTCGAATTACAATATCACTCTAAACTTAGAAGAAATTTATGATGAAATTCCTAATGTATTTAGGAATCAATTGAAAAACAAAAATTACATCAATCTGTTTAAAGAACATCTCGTAAAGTATGCATTTACAGCATTACAGCAAAAAATACTTAAGGAATCAGGGAATAATCATTCTGATTATTTCACATTTAAAGCACCAGAACTTTATAATCAGATTGTGATGGCGCAGCAGGGGTATTTTGCACATGCTCCAATGCCTTATCAGCAAACTCATGGAATGTACCCAATGCCGTACGATCTCACGCAACCAGTACCTTTGTATCCGCCAACTCATATTCACACGGGAAAATAACTACCCAGCTAGGGTAGTTATTTTCCGTACTAAGCAGGTTTCAAAATATGTTAAATGTTTCAATTGCTTTTTTCTTTTGCTCAAAATCCACATGTGTATACACTTGCGTCGTGACTAAACTTTCATGACCGAGTAGTTCTTGTACGGTACGCAAATCAACATTTTCTTTATTTTCTTGTATCAACAAGGTAGCAAACGTATGCCGTAAATGATGGAGTGAGAACCGTTGAGGTGGCAGACCTGCTTTTTGTAAGATTTCCTTAAATATCTTATGTAAACCACGCGGATTCAGTTTTTTACCGTTTTTATTTAAAAATACTGGTTGGGATGGATGGAGCTGATATTCTTCTAAACTTCCCATATAGCTTTTAATTAATGGGACAACCATGGGATGAAGGGGGAGTAAGCGCTCTTTTTTTCCTTTCCCATATATACGTATCGTGTTGTTAGATAAATCAATTTGTTCCCAAGTTAGTTCAACAATTTCAGATCTTCGCATACCCGTAGTGGCTAACAGTTTAAATAGAAGATGGTTTCGCATCGCCATTCGGCTATTGTCTTGCTCCAAAAAATGAAACAGCTTTCGAAGTTCAGACAAAGACATATAAGTCGGTAATTTACTATCCGTTTTAGGAGTATCAATTCCGATCATAAAATCGTTGTCGATTAGATTTTCTTTGACACAGTATTTACTAAACGATTTCAAACAAGAAATTCTCCGATAGATAGTTCTAGGTTTGACATTTTCTTTTGTAATCTGATGCTGGATGAAGCGACGAACATGCGTTTTTGTAATATCATTAAGTTGTACAGAATAACCATGTTGACTTAAGAAGTTCTCGAAACATCTCAAATCATACGCATAACCATCAACGGTGTTAAGTGAATAGTTTTTTTCAATTTGCAAGTACAAAACAAATTCATCAATTGCTTGTCGAAACAACATAAAAAAACACCTCCAGTTGATAATCAACGACCGATGATAATCGGTAAAAAATAAAATGATAATTCGTTTAAAAAATGATAATTCGTAGACACAAAAAAATTATGAGGAACTTAGGTTAACAAGTTCCGGATAATTGATTTTATGGGCACTTGAGGGAAGAAACCCTCCATTTGTGCGGAAATCATTAAGTTTACATAATATAAATTATAAGAAGTTATGAAAGAGTCTGTTTCGATAACAAGTAATCTCATAATAGTGAGACAAAACAAAAAAACGCCCATCGACACGCCACCTAAAATAAAATAAAAACGCGCAGCCTCTTGATTCTCATTCAAGAAGCTGCACGTTACCCACTGCGCGTCGGCAGCTGCAGGGACCGCATGATCTCATCCTTTCTCCTTTCGTTTAGGCAATATCCGTTTGACGATAGCGGACGCCTTTATACCGAACGCGAACTGGCACGCCTTTTTCTTGCTTATGCTTCACCAGAAGCCGTTGGGCTTTTGAAAAGGCTTCCATCATCCCAGATGCCGGAATGGCCTCTTCCCACACAATCGTTTTCCCTTGGACTGTGTAGAAGGAAAAGACATACTGTTTCACCGTCTTCACCTCCCTATTATTATTATAATCAAAGACTGTTTTTCCTAAACACAAAAACTGTTACAATTATGTTAACATTTTCTCTTCGGCGTTTCCGCAACAAATAAAGGTGTCCCAATCCTTCCTAAAAGAGATCGGAACACCTTTTTTCTTTTTGCGCATCTTTTGTCCGAATGGTCAGCCGCCAGCCACCGAGTTCACTCCACCCATACCGAACGACCGTGCCGTCCACAGCGGCGGCATCATGATTCAATGCCGGTTTGTTGCTTGTATTGTTTGACGGCCGCTTTATAGTCGGCTTGAATGGCATCTTTGTCTCGTCCGAGCCGAACGCTTAAAAAGTCGAGCACAGCTGCATCATGGGCAAGGCCAGCGGCAAACTGCCGCTTCAGCCAGCGTTCGCCGGCGATTTCCTCTGGGAACGTATGGGTCTCTCCCCCATCGGCATACACGCTCCAACCTTGAGCGGTTTTGCGACTCAGCCACCATTGGCCATGGTGATTTGTCCAAAACACTCCTTCGGCCTCGTCTTTTTTGTTCAATTGGTTTTGTTCCGCATCACCGTATACCGGCAGAAGCGGGAACGTCTCGACGACAAACAGCGGAAATGTTGTATCATCGATCAAACAGCCGGACGCCTTGGGATGGCCGCCGCCACCGAATTGCTGGGCAAACTCAGCGACGTTGACGTCATCATGAATGGTGCGAAAGCCAATATGTTTCGTCCCCATGTTGACTAAAGCGATCAAGTCAAGATGAGGATAACGCTTGGATAACGCATTGCCCAATTCCGACAAATGGCGCTCGGCAAAGACGACGCCGATGCAATAGTCACCAAGCCAGCGCTGAACAAGCTGTTTTTGCTTTTGCCGAATGTAACGCTGAATTTTCTTCTCTTCCATATCGAGAAGCAGCTCTTCCGTCTCGGTCAAGGAGAACGGTTCTCTGGAGGCGAGCCGCTCGCTCATCGTCTCCCAAAAGCCGTCAAGCCCGAAAATCGTCAACAAATCATTCAGCCGCTTCGCTTGCAAATTCCCATTCTCTTCCCATTCCCACGTGTCGTATTGGCGGACGAGCTCGACGAACCCATCTAGCGTTTCATTAGGTGCGAGTTTTCCCTCGCGGACGAGATAGTCGTAAAAGAGCGAGGTGGCGCACGTCTTTTTGCCATCATCCCTCACCGGCACCACCTGTCCCCACGGGTAGTCATTGAAATGAAGCGCCGTCACGTGGTGGTCGATCACTTGCACATGGCCGCCGCGCGCCGCCCGTTCAGCGAGTTGCTGTTCCACTTCCTTGCCGACGGCCAAGTCGGTGATAAACAACATGGCGCCGTTGGCCTCGTCGCTTTGCAAGAATTGGACGACCCGTTCATCCAAATTGCGATAGGAACAAAACGAAATGTTCACCTCGGCAAACGCCAGCTTCGCGAGCAATCCGCAGCCGATGCCGTCTAGATCGCTGTCAGTGAATAATTTGATCATGGGGTCCCACCTTTTTGTCACAAACTTTTTTGCAACCACGTTTTCAAGAGCGGCAACAGCCGATCCGGCAACTCGCTCACATGCGGAACAAAGACGCGGAAGCGACCATAGATGTTTTCAATCGTCCGCCGCGTTGACTCATCGTCGGCCCCGTGGCCTAAAAAGAGATTGACGACCTCAATGCCGCGGCGGCGCGCTTCGGCGACTGCTTCGTGCGTATCGATGATGCCGTTTTGTTCATATCCGTACGCGGCGGGTTCGCCGTCAGAGAAGACGAGCAGCACTTTTTGTGCTTCCGGGCGCTTGAGGAGCTGTTCGGTCATCCAGCGAATCGCCAATCCATCGCGATTATCTTCATGCGGCTCGAGCTGCAGGATCGCCGGGCCGCTCGACGGCTCAAGCGAGCGATGGAATGAGACCGCCATCTGCAAATAGTTCGGCTGACGCGAAGCGGTTGCTTCGTTCGCATCTTCCCAAAATCCGACAATTTGGTGCGGCACGCGCAACGTTTTCAGCACCTCATGGCAAAGAACGAGCCCGGTTTTCGTCTCTTCCATTTTGTCATGCATGGAAGCTGAGCAATCGACAAGCAGGCCGAAGACCGCATCAAACCGCCGCGTCGGCTCGCCTTTTTTGTAAAACAAGCGCGGCCGCTCATCCGTGAAAAACGACACCAATTGTTTGCGCAGCCGACCGACGGGCAAGTTCGTGCGCCAAGCGGAGCGCTTGTGTTCAAGCCATTGTTCCATGATGCGCACAAGCCGTTTTCGGTACGGCGCCACCGCCGCCTGTTTGGCGCGGTATTGCTCAAGATGCGCGAGGTTGGACGACGAAGGAAGAAGCACAAGATCGGCTTGGCGGTTGGCCTCGCCATACGGCGCACGGTTTCCAATCGGCGGCTGTTCGCTGAAGGATGCTTGCGCTTCCAGGCCATACTCGTTTCGCGCCGTCGGCCGAGACGTTCCTTTCACGACGGCCAGAGCCTGATCGCCGTCTTCACCCGGCCTCGCCTCATCGCTGATGATCTCGGTGCGGCTGCCTCGTTCGAGCTCAAAGCGGAGAAAGCTTCCACCCGCCCGGCTCGTTTCCCGATGCCATGTTGGCAGCACTTGCCGCTTGGCCTCTCCATCCGCCTCTTGAAGGGCATCGCGGTTTTCCAATGGGTTGGTCCGTTTGAGATCTTGAAGCGTCATCGTTTTCTCGTCCGCACCATCCTCAACGATTGGCAGCGATGTATAGGCATTGACCATATCATGAGGCAGCACGTCCTCCATCAGTTCCACAACGGCGAACGCCCAGTCCGCCACCTCGGCTGTCGAGGAAGCATCAAAAAATTGCGGCCATAACGTTTCAAGGCGCGCCTGCACCGCTTCATCCGCCATCGGAGCCAGCGGCGCATCATCAAGCGGCGAATCGGCCGTGAGCCGCAAATACATCCCCGCCAAAAACTGATCAGCCCAAGCGCCGCGCGTCCTGTTTGCTTGCCATTGCTGAGTGAAGTAGCGGCGGTACATGCGGCGGCGCGTGCGGAACCATCGCTTCATCCCGGGACGTTCCCGCTCGCAGACGGCTTCCAAGCGAAGATCTTCAGCGAATGTAAACAGCTGTTTGGAAAGCTTGGAGAGCGGTCGGGATTCCACCGCATGTCGGAAGGCGCGAACCGCCAATCGGTCGGTGTGCCGATACGTGCCGATGATGCGCAAGCCGACGTCGCTTTTCATTGCCGTTTCTCGCTCCAATGGTGGATACCCATCCCAAAAATGGCTGACGTAAACGACCGGCTTGACACAATGCACGCCGGAATGGGCGGCGAACTGGATGGCAACGTCGCGGCGGCGCATGAGCGTTTGGGCGAGGTCAGAAAGCTGCATGACCAAACTCGAGTCGACCGTTCGGTCATTGAACATCATAAACCGCTCCATGCCGAGCCTCCTATTCGTCAAACCACGTTTCGGCGATGTTGCGCACCGCCGCCCGTTCCCGTTCATCGTCAAGCTTATCGACGATGCTTCGCTCAATGGCCCGCAATGGCGGCATGTATGCCGCCAAATCGCACGCATCCAACAAAGCGCGCACCGAAGCCGCTTCCTCGGCGATTTGTCCGTTTCGCACCTGCGCAAGCAGATCCGCCGACAGGGCGACGAAACGATCGATCAACGTTTCATCCGTTAATGTAGTTTGCGCCAACAATACCGATTTTAATGTTTCTCCTTGCACATACGGCACATTGATGACGACAAACCGGTTTTTGAGCGCCTCATTGAGCGGTACGGTGCCAATATAGCCTTCATTGATCGCGGCGATGACGCCAAATGTCGGTTTCGCCTGTACGACATCGCCAGTCAGCGGATTGGTGAGCCGCCGCCGGTAGTCAAGGACGCTGTTTAAAATCGGCAGCGTTTCCGGTTTCGCCATATTAATTTCGTCAATGTATAGCAAATGCCCTTTTGTCATCGCCTGGATGACGGGTCCGGGCACGTACTCGATCACCGCCTGGCTGTTTTTGTGCACGATCGTCTTAAAACCGAGCAATGCTTCGGCGTCTAAGTCCACGGAACAGTTGATGCTGTGCATCGGTTGACCAAACAAAGCGGACAACGTTTCAGCAAGCCGCGTTTTTCCCGATCCGGTCGGGCCTTTTAAGAGCACGTTTTTCCCAAGCGCGAGCGCAATGGCGGCATCGTGCACGATCGCCTCATCTGCCGCCTTGTACCCGCCCGCTCCAATCAACGCGCGATCCGGATCGCGGCGGAACAGTTCTTTTCGCTTTTCCATTTCTTTCGTGACCGTCAACGGCCATGTTCCCATCTTCTGACTTCCTCTCTGTGGCGATCTTCCCCTCTCATTCTACTAGATCGCCCGGCGGGACGCAAAACAAAAGAACTAGACCATAAATATATTATGTAAATATAACAAAGAAAAAACGAGGCGCTCTCAACCGAAGTTGTCCTCAATCGCCTTGCGAATGAGCGCCGCGCACCGATCAAGCTCCGCCTTGAGCTGGCGTTTGTACAGCTTCGCCTTTTCCTGTCCGCCCTCGGCGAACCGATAGTAGACGACTTCTTGGTACTTCATTCCCTCTTTTTTCTGTTTCACTTGTTTTAAAATGCCGTCTTCGATCAAATCGTGCAGCGCCTTATACACTTCGGAGTGGTTCGGCCGGTAGCCGAACGGCTTGAACTCTTGGCGCAATACATCAAGCAGCTTCAGCCCGTAGAGCCGCTCCTGTTCGGTGAGCGTAATCAAATACAATTTTAAAAACGCACGTTGTTTTAACAGAAAACCGCTGGGCGTCCGTTTTTCTCCCATAGGCAGGCTTTTTCCCTCCTTCCCTACGGATGAAATTTCGCTCTTTGGGCGGCGAAATCCTGCTTGTCTTCATTATACCATGCGGGAAAGGAAAAATCCTCTCCCGCTTGGTTTCAATAAAACACGATCGTTTTGTTTCCGTGGATGATGACCCGGTCTTCCAAATGCCACCGAAGCGCCCGGGCGAGCACCGTTTTTTCAATCAGTCGGCCGATCCGCTTTAAGTCGTCCGGATGGTGGCGGTGATCCACGCGGGCGACGTCCTGCTCAATGATCGGCCCTTCATCCAAATCGTCGGTGACGTAGTGCGATGTGGCGCCGATCAATTTGACGCCGCGCTCATACGCCCGCTCATACGGACGCGCGCCGATAAAGGCGGGCAAAAATGAGTGGTGGATGTTGATGATCCGTCCCGGGAATTCAGCGACAAACGCCGGCGACAAAATTTGCATGTAGCGGGCAAGCACGATGGTGTCGATCTGATAGTCACGAAGCAGACGGATTTGTTCGGCTTCGGCGTCCGCTTTCGTTTCCTTCGTCACCGGAATATGCACATACGGGATGCCAAACGACTCGACCGTCTCGCGCAAGTCGGGGTGGTTGCTGATGACAAGGGCGATGTCGGCGATCAGCTCTCCCGCCTGCCATTGCCAAAGAAGTTCAAGCAGACAATGCTCGGCTTTGGAGACAAAAATCGCGATTCGCCGAATATCGTTGTGCAGCCGAAGCTGCCAACGCATCTGAAATTCAGCAGCGATCGGGGCGAACGCCGCTTCGATCTCTTCTTTTCGCTCGGCGATGTTCGGACAGTCGAACTCCAAGCGGAGAAAAAACGTCCCTCCCTCAGGGTCAGTCGAGTATTGGCTCGATTCAACGATATTCGCCCCTTGTTCGTACAGAAACGACGTCACCGCCGCGACGATGCCCGGGCGATCTGGGCAGGAAATAAGGATTCGAGCGCGTTGCTCGTAACCTTGCAAAAATGATTGCCAGCGATGTTGGCGAAATGTCGTCATGCGTTGTCTCTCCCTTTTCTTGCTTTTCCTTGCCATTCATCATACAAAAAATTCATGAACTTGCCAACAGGGAAGATAACAAAAGGAGGGTGTCCCAAAAGGATCGGGACACCCTTTCTTATTACCGTATATAGGTATAAAACAATCATTAAGAAACAATATGTTGTGTTTTGTTAAGGAAAATGACCCTTTGGGGTCAGCCCCCTGGCAAGCGAAAAACCTCTCTCAGTCTTTCGTCAAATCGCCGGCCGGGCCGAAAAATTCGTAATGGATGTGCTCCTCTGGCACACCCCATTGTTTTAGAGCGCGATAGACGGTTTTCATAAACGGCACCGGGCCGCAGAAATAAAAGTCTGCGTCTTTCGTCGGGATCACGGATTGCATCCATGCAAGGTCAATCCGCCCTTCTTTTCCAAAATGTGGATGGCGGCGGTCCTCGTCGGATGGCGACTCATAACAAATATGATAAGAAAATGACGGGCGTTCCGCCAACATCCGAAGCTCCTCGTCAAACGCGTGCACGCGGCCATTCAAAGCAGCATGCAAAAACGCCGCTGGGCGGGTCGGTTGGCGGATGGCCAACGTATGCGCCATGCTCAAAAGCGGAGTGATGCCGACGCCGCCGCTGATGAACACAACCGGCGTCGTTTTGGACAAATCAAGCGTAAAATCGCCGGCTGGAGCGCTAAGCTCGAGCACGTCGCCCTCTTGGACATGATCATGCAAATAGTTGGAAACAATGCCGGCCGGCTTGTCCGCTGTAGCTGCTTCCCGTTTGACGCTGATGCGGTAATACCCTTTTCCAGGTGCATCCGATAAGCTGTATTGGCGAATATGCGTATACGTCTCGCCCGGAATCGACAGTTTGACGCTCACGTATTGACCCGGCAAATAATCACTGATGGCCTTGCCGTCTTCCGGCTCCAAATAAAACGAAGTAATGACGCCGCTTTCTTTCACCTTTTTCACGACGACAAATCGGCGAAAGTCACGCCAGCCTCCGTGTTTGGCCGCTGCCTCATCGTAGAGCTCTTTTTCCACTTGAATGAAAACGGACGCAATGGCTTCATATGCTTCCGCCCAAGCCGTGATCACTTCGTCGGTGGCGGCGTCGCCGAGCACGTCTTTGATCGCCAGCAACAAATGCTTTCCGACGATCGGGTATTGTTCTGGTTTGATTCCTAAGCTGCGGTGTTTATGGCCGATTTGCCGCACAACCGGCAAAATCGCATCAAGCTGGTCGATATAGCGCGCTGCCGCATACACGGCTGCGGCCAAGGCGCGTTGCTGCCGCCCTTGCTTTTGGTTGGCGTGGTTGAAAATATGGAGCAGTTCCGGATGATTGGAAAACATGAGTTCATAAAACCGCTTCGTAATTTGTTCGCCATGTGTTTCCAAGACAGGCACCGTTGATTTCACAATTTCAATCGTTTTTGGATGCAATTTCGTTGTCGTTGTCATGATTTCATCCCCTTGTAAAACATGTATTTTTAATACATCTTTTATTCAACCATGAGCACTGCGAAAAAAGCAATATTTCAAATACATCTTTAATAAATTGTTCACAATTCTCCGTTCGAATCAGGTGTGGTACAATGGGATCAAGAATGTCGCTTAAAGGTTGTGAATCACGATGCAGTTGACGAACTATACGGAATACGCCTTGCGCGTCCTCTTGTTTTTAGGCGCGCTTGATGAAGAAGAAAAAACAAACATCAAAGACATTGCCGCTGCCTTTTCCATTTCAGAGCATCATTTAAGCAAAATCGTCTATGAGCTTGGCAAACTCGGCTACATTGAAACGATCCGTGGGCGCAACGGTGGAATCCGCCTTGCGAAACGCCCCGCGGAGATTGTCATCGGCGCGGTTGTTCGCGAAACGGAGGAAAACTTGTCGCTTGTCGAGTGTTTTGCCGCCCACGGCAATGAGTGCGTCTTAACGCCGGTATGTCGGCTTCGCTTCGCACTTCACGAGGCGTTAGAGGCGTTTTTGCGTGTGCTGGATGCGTATACGCTCGCCGACTTGCTTGAAGACCGAGCGTCGCTTCGTTCTTTATTGAAAGAGCGGCGCGGTTGAGGAAACTTTCTGGCTATAAGCTGGAGAGTTTTTTGGCGTTTGGCAGGCACACGATCACTAAGCATCGCTCTACGGAAGGAAGACGCGGGATGATGCGAAACCGATGGCGGCCTTTGCGGCGATTGGCACCTTGGCGCTCGGCCTTTGCGCGGGATGTGGCGGCAAGAACGATCATCAGTTGGAAAAACGAAACCAGTCGTCAAACATGGGCGGCGGGATGAATACGTCCGGCACCGGCCGATCACATCCGTGTGAGTAAAATATTTGTGGGTGACATTCCGAAATGATCCCCG
>NZ_SDKL01000054.1:0-23284 GCF_004123125.1 Geobacillus sp. PK12 | reverse complement strand
TGTTTAGTTGTCAATTTATGTCAGTGAATTTGCTCATCTACAGTTAACAATTATATTTTCCAAAAAAAAAGTCAAGAAGAATCGCTACTAAAAATTCAACATTACTCGACAAACAAGTTGAACCCGTGGTGCTAGATAAAACTCAGACAAGTATAAAAATAGCCCTTGCTGGCAGATCTCCTGTAGAATGAAAGTGTGACCCATCATTCGAAAGGAGGAATCCCCCATGCAAGAGCACTTTCATTTTACTACAGATCCAACCAAACTGCCAAAACAATATGCCGCCATTTTCTGTTTTGTTTCTGCCCAACTGTCGTTGATTCAAATGTATCTTCATCGTCGCAATCGTCACTTGGATCAAAACGTTTGCTTCCGTAAAAGCGATATTCATAAACGCCCAGAGGAAATGCTACAATGCTTGAGGTGTGCAATGTCATCGCAAAGTTGACTTTTCAAGGTTCATTTTCTGGTCGCACCCCTCCCCCATCATCCCCACCACTTCGCGAAACACGGCCGACGGCTGCCTGCGGAGCAGGTCGGCGGGGATTGTTTTGTGCTTTGCGCCGTTTGTGATGATGAGACGGCCGCTTTCCAGGCGGATGGACACGTTTTTGACGCGGTATGCGGTGATTTTGGACGCCTGATCCAAGTAGCGGGCGTCAAGGTCGAAGCGGATGCGGTCGGACAGCCGCCGCAGGATGCGCCAAAGGGCAATTTCCTCGCTTGATTTCATGAACAGTTCCGGCAGTTCTTTCGCCTGCTTGAGCGTGTTGAGCGTCGTCATCGCATAAACGGCGATGCCGTAGCCGACAGGGCGAATGACGTGTTGGAGAAAGTTCCAGCTTTCGACTTCGAAGCGAACGTATTCGTCATCGCTTCGTTTTGGCAGTTCGGCGATGGCCGAGCGTTTGACGATGTTCACAGCGGTGATTTTGCCAAAGCACGTGACCCCGTTTTGCGGGGCGGCTCCTTGTTTCGGGTAAAGAGCGATGTAGCGCGCGTTTTGCCAGCCTTTTTTCAGCTGCTTGACTGGGATATGGTAGAAGCGGTGCTTCACGTAGGCTTCGTAATGCCGCGCGCTTGGCACCATGCCGACAAGCACATGCTCGTCGAACGCCGACCGCCATTCTTCGATGACCCCTTGCGGCAGGATGCCTTCTTGTTGCAGTTCTTCGGGATTCTTTTCAATCAGCCGCTCGATGAACTGCTCGACGAGGCGGGTGGCGTTCGGCAAAAACGGCAGGCCGCCGATGTTGACGTCGTTGATGCTTTTGTACAGCGGGTGCGCTTGGTAGCTGTCTTCGTCATGCCACGGGAACAGCACGTAGGCGCCAAAGGCGGTGCGCTCGTATGGGCCGCCGCGGCGGGCGACAAGCGAATCGCGGTAGCGGTGCATCGTGTTGATGTCGTCTTCCATCGGGCCCGGCATTCCGTACCGTTTTTCATACGCGCTGCCGGAAACGGCGAAATCAAGGCGGTATTTGGCATCGAAAATGTAGTTGAACGTATAGTCTTTTCCCTTCTTTTCAATCGCCAAAACCGTGTCGGGCATTTGCGGGACGGTCGGCAGCCTCCCTTCGTACAGCTGGTACGTGAGCGTGATTCGCTCGCCCGTGTGCGGATGTTCGTACACTTGCTTGGCGGAGCGGGTTTTGTCGAGATGGACGAACAGCCCCAAGCGGTTCACTTGGATGACGTTTTGACTGATGAGTCTGTATTTTTTCCCGAGAAGTTGCCCGAGTTTTAGAAACGTCCAATACTCGTACAGCGTCGCCACGTCTTTGACGGACATTCGGTACAGCGTTCCCTGCAAGGCGAGGCCGCGGGTGATGAGGAGAAACAGCTGATAGGCGTCGCGGTAGCCAGGCGCCATTTGCAGGACGAGGCTCGCAACAGAGCGGTCAAGCCGCCCGATCGGCCGCCAAAAGGAGTGACGAAGCCGAGTTTCGAGCGCGCGGATCATCGATTGGATGCGCTCCAGCAAATCCGGATCCGGTTCTGTTTCGTACCGCTTTTGTTTCCCTTGCACGTGTTCGAACAAATCGCGCAGCTTCTCGACAAGGCGCGTCATCATCCATTTGACGAACCGGTTTTCGAGCGTGTCGTACGTCAGTTCTTGTTTCGCTTTGAGCCCCGATTGCGGCATGACGGTTCGACTTCCAATGTCGATGCCGCGTTTGACATCGCGGAACACATGCGGCCGCTTACGCAAATCATTCCGTCCTGCCGCATCCAAACGGCCGAGCTGGTCGCCGCGCACCCTCACATGGACGGTCGACAGTTGATGGTGCGGCTGCCGCTCGATATGGCGAATGGCCTGCAAAAAATCGCCGATATGCGCCTCCATAAGCCGGAAAAATTCGCTTCGGGACGGCGCGCCGCTGCGCTTCGCCTTCGCCCGCTGGTACGTGCGCTTGATAAAGTGAAACGCCAAGTTGTAAATTTCTTCGCTCACTTCATCAAGCAGCCGCTGGTAGTCTTGTTTGTAGGTCAATTTCGTCGGGAAAATTTCGATCGTCACGTCCAAAACGGAGCGGTGGCCGTCGCGGATTTCGAACGTCGACAGCCCGACTTCATTCGGGAAGTGAAGATTTCCCATCAACACCGCCTGTCCACCGATGTCAACACGGCTGATGGCGTTTCTCAGCGCTGGCGACTCATGGTAAAAGGAGAGCACCCGGTCGGTTTTCGGAACGACAAGCAGCTGATAGATGCCGTTTTCAAAGAAAATCGGGCGGTGGCCGCCCGACCAGTCGACAAGCGCCCCCGCGTCCACGTCAAACAGCTTGACGTTTCGCACCCCTTCGCCGCTTGCGAAAAACTCCATCGTCTCGTGGAAATCGAGGCGGCGGTACTGCTTGAGCCCTTCGTATTGTTCGTGGTACGGCTTTCCTTTGATTACGAGCGTGAGCTGTTTCGTTTCGATATGGACGAGCTCATAGTCGTCACGCCCCAAGCCAGAACGAAGTGAAGCCATCGTCCTCCAACCTCCGCAGCATGCGCCAAATTTTCTCCGCGCTTTTTGGATAGCGGGCGTACGACACATCAAGCGCACCGCTGTAGTCCCCGTCCGGTTCAAAACCGGCGCAAAGGACAAACAGCTGCTTGAGCGCCCGCTCGAGCCGCGCGTCGCTTCCTGAAAGGCGCGGCAACATTTTTTGCATGAGGCAATAGTCGAACGCCTTGTCAAATTCCATCAGCTTTCCTTCTTCGTTGTAAGCAAGATAAAAGCAGATTTCATCGCGGACGCGGTAGCCGATATGCGCCCCGAGCGGCTCAAGGATGCGGTTGATGTCCACGAGCTGTTTCGTCACCGTTTCAACAAGCTCTGGGCAGCGTGCGTACACATCTTTCAAATGCAAATACCGCGCCGCGAACAGCTCCTGCCCGACAGGTTGGGGTGCAACGGTCGGCACATCGCGCAAAAAGTCGAGATGGTCGAGACGGACACGGTTGAACTCGATCGTGTTCGCGCGGTCGAGCACTTTTTTGCTGAAGGGGTGGGTCGTCTCGTCCATGTTGACCGTGCCGATGATGTAGACGTTCGGCGGGAGAAAAAGGTCGCGCCCCGCCGTTTCTCGCGGCAGCAGCCGCGACGACGTGATGTGCCCATTTTCCCAGCGGCGGCTTTCCATGACGCTCAGCACATCGCTGAAGTAATGCTCGACGCGGGCGAGGTTCATCTCGTCCAACACGACGAAATACGGTTTGTCGGGATGGTTCTCGGCTTCGATGATGACGTTCGCAAGCGGCCCAGGCTTGAACTCGCCTTTAATGTCGACATAGCCAAGCAAATCGGAGCCGTCGTTCCAGTCCGGGCGGACGGGGATCAAGGCGAAGCGGCCGTTGTCTTCCGTGGCGCCGACGCTCTCGGCGAGCCATTGAACGATTTTCGTTTTCCCCGTTCCGGAAATGCCGGATAAGATGACAAACGGTTTCGTTTTTAATGAAAGAAAGAGGTTGGCCACTTCCTCTTTTGTGTAATAAAAACCTTTGGCGGATATGTATGAATGAATATGCTCAACCGCCTCCCGATAGGAAAAGGCCTGCTCGGGCGGTGTCATTGGTTCTGTTCGCTCTACATACTGTCGGTAATAATCGATCATCGTTTCGAGGTCGCGCGCGAGTTGTTCATCGGACGGCAAATCGTCAAACGAATAGGCGATATACGCCGCCACCGACCGTTCGTAGTCTTTCGCCCGTTTGCTTTCGCCAAGACGGATGTCATCATCGGTCCGCACGCGCTCTTCGGCAGGAATGAGTTGGCGGATGCCGCGCTTCACCCGCTCCATTTCGTCTTTCGGCGTCTCCGTCACTCCTTGGGCAAGCGTCAAATAGAGACGGCGCATATCTTCGCTGAACAAGTAGACGATATAATAGCCGCGCTGCGTTGAATCCGTCACTTCTTGGTCCATCACCGCCACCCACGGCACGTCGGTCCAATTCCCTTGACCGACCGACCCTTTCACCATATACCGGTCAGGCGGCAGAAACGGCAGCGCTTTCAACGCCTCTGGAATCGCCCGCGTCACTAACTGAAACGTCCGCCGCTCTTTCGACAGTTTTTCCTGTTTGTCTTGCTCGTAGATGGCCATCACTTCACGGAACAGATCGTGCAATGACATAAGAATAGCTCCTTCGTGCCGAAATGTTTTCTTCGTTTCTATTTTTCTTCTATTCTACTAAAAAATCAGCTCTCTTAACTAGTAGGAGAGCCACTTTTTCGAGCATTCACGGAGGAGAAGCGCGTTGAAGGAGCACATTCGTCTTGGTGATATCTCTCTTTCATTCTCCCCAAACGCCCGATCGGTTTGGGCGGCGATGAATATGGCGGGAGGCAAGGAAAAGCTCCTCATCGTAAGGGAGACAGAAACGCCTACGAGAAGATTCAAACCTCCATCGCACGGTTTAGGAAAGCGAGTGCATAGAAGAGCAAAAGATGTTTATGCTACACTAGGGATGAGAAATTCCGGCGCCGTTTTTCGGCGAATCGTTTGGAGGCGGCATTAGGCCGCAAGCAGATTTGTCAATATGGTTCAAGGGAGGAATGGAACGATGAGACCCCCCGCCCTATTTCTCGCTCACGGTTCGCCGATGTTGGCAATCGAAGACAATGCGTACACGGCGCTTTTGGGCAAACTCGGGGAAGGAATTCGCCCGCAGGCGGTCGTCGTCTTTACCGCCCATTGGATGACGCGCCAACCGACGGTTTCGGTGGTTGAGGGGACGTATGACATGATTTATGATTTTTCCGGATTTCCGCGCGAGTTGTATGAAGTGGTGTATCCGGCGCGCGGGTCGGTCGAGTGGGCGGAGCGCGTGCGGGAGCGCCTAGGCGGTGTGGCGGAAGTGGCCGTCGATCGGACCCGGGGGTTGGATCACGGTTCGTGGGTGCTACTCTACCGCTTATTTCCGAAAGCGGATATTCCGGTTGTGCAGGCGTCGGTCGTGCCGTGGTGGACGCCGAAGCAATTGTTGCAGCTCGGGGAAGCGCTGCGCCCGCTGCGGGATGAGGGCGTGATGATCATCGGAAGCGGCGGGACGGTGCACAATTTGATGGCGCTCCGTTGGGAAGGGCATGCGGAGGCGGACGAATGGGCCGTCGCATTTGATGATTGGCTTCTCAGCCGATCCGCCGCCCATAGTGAAGAGGTGTTCGAGTATGAGAACAAGGCGCCGTACGCCAAGCAGGCCGTGCCGACGCCCGAGCATCTCGCGCCGTACTGGATCGCCTACGGGGCCGGCGATCGCGGCGGGGCGCCGCGCGTGTTGTTCCGTGAGTACCAGTATGGGAGCTTAAGCTTGATGGCGGTGGCGTTTTAAGCGGAAAGCCCGCTCCCTGCTTCAACGCATGGGGCGGGTTGTTTCTTTGATCGAAAACAGCGTTGCTACTGCCCGGAGCACGTTTTATACGTTTGCCCGTTGCCACATGGGTCTTTGCGGCCAGTTTTTGGTGGAAGACGTGGAATGTTCTCAAAGAAAGGCCGTCCTTGAATCGCATCCAGACAGGACCGTTCCCTATTTCAATGCAAAAGGCGCTAGTCTTGTTCAACACGGCTACACATCTTGCAAATGATACTGTTTATAAATTTGGTTCTTCAACCTCGGATGCAAGTGGCAGCTGCACTCATCGGAAAACAACCGGTCAATCAATCCCTTGAATTCTTCCCGTCCGATCAACCGACGCTCATACGCGCAACATAAAATTCCTAAAGTTCCCGTATATTCGATGCCATAACTTTCACATGCATTGATGATCCTTTTTTCATTCGATGTGCATACAATCATATCTTGACCGGCAATGGCAATCAGTTCTGCATCATATTCGCTTAAACCTGTCCATTCTGTCAGCAGCTGATACATGAGCCCGTATCCCTCTTCCGTATGCAAAGAGACCGTTTCGTAATCGATTTGTCGCAAAGCCGTCCGGATATCGTCAGGAGTCTCATTCCACAAAATACTTTCGGGAACACACACTCGGCCAAACACTCTCGTCAGTAAATCCATCCTGTCCAACTCATAAAAATCGTTTAACACATTGTTGTCCACCACCGCTCTCTTTTTATAAAGCCCCCGTATTTTCTGAACATCCATGCTCCTTATACCATCCCTTGACCATTTCTCTAGCAGTCCGCAAATCGCATCCAAGGATTTCGCATACTTTGTTAATCGTAATGCTCCCCTCAAAATACGCCTGTTTCACAAAATAGGTCAGTTTGCGGTTTTTGGGAATATACTCGATTGGAGCGGGTTCTTGTTCTTTATATCCTTGCTCCCGCAACGTTTTTCGCAAATGGCCGTACGTCCTTCCGGAAATGTATTGTTCATCCAATAAGGCCCTCATGAAGGCTTCAGCACTGACAAAAAATTGGCGCTTAAGCTCCATAATCGTTTCAAGGGTAACATATCGTTTAAAATAATAAGCATATTCCCGCAACTGTTCGCGAGGAATAAGAAAGTAGCTTGCAAACAACGTGGCGACTTTTTCATTGATTTCCCTTCTTGCGCTGCTGTAAGTAAGAGAGCTAAGATCACTTCGGTACTCCTCGCGATGAAAAATAAGATGGCCAAGTTCGTGAATGACGCTGAACCGTTTTCGTTCCTCAGGTATTTCGTCGTGATCATTAAGGAAAATAAAAGCTCCTTTTTCCTCGGAGTAAGCCGATAAACCATCAATTTTTTTATCAATCGTTTTCAACGCGATGACATGTATACCATGGCGCTCTAAAACCGCATAAATATCGCTTGGGATCACATGATCAAGGCCAAACATTTTCCTCGTTTGTTCCGCTGCTTGTCGAATAATGGTTTTATGCTCCTCCGTTAACTCATGATCAACGAGCTTTACTTTATACGTCGGGGGCAAATAAGCAACACTAGCCTCTCCAAAAGAGGCAAGCAGCTCATAATAATCATCCATGATCCGATTCACTTGATTTTGATCAATCAGACGAAAGTTTTCTTTAGGGTTATCCGCGCGAAACATGAAAGAAGACATTGGTTCACGCTGATCGTCTGAAGAAACGATCAAATCCTTCATCGGGATATTCAAGTGTCGCGACAGAAGAAATAATTTTGCACTGTCAGGAATTTGTTCCCCTTTTAAATATTTGGCAATCGTTTGTCTCGTCACGCCCATCAATTCGGCTAAATCTTGATTCTTCAACCCCATCTCTTTTTTGACCCGATTTAGATTTTTCGCGATCGTTTGTTTAATCTCCATCATCACACCTCCTTTGTGTTAATTATTTTTAACACAAAATAGAGTCATAAACCGATATTAATGTTAATTTTTATTAACCTTTTCTTTTAACATACCATATCGGGTTGGCATCAATCAACTTTACCATTCATTTTGGGAATAAGCATTGTACATTATTGGTAAACGTTTTCAAATAGGTTTAAGTCTTTGTTAAGCAACAAGCCCGCCTCTCGCTTCCATGCGCGAAGGCAGGCTGTTTTTTTAGCCAAAGTACGTGTACTTGCTTTTCGCAGCACTTTTCTACTTTTCCCGCTGCCGATTTCGCCCGTAGTATCGGCTGGGCGTCGACGTTCAGCTAGCCTCACGACGGGTTCACGATTTCTGTTTTATAATAAGAATACCAATGAAAACACTGACAGCGACAGCGGCCGCAACGATGGTGATCGGCAGCCAGTCAGTGGCAAAAGATGAATACGTGATCATTTCAGCCATAGCAGCGCCCCTCCTTTATCCATCATAAACGAAATCCCGCCAGATTTGAAACTGTTGTTCCTTCTCGCAAACTCGCTTGTTTGATATACTAGAGTGGAAGGAGGTGAAGAGGGTGGAAGAAAAAACGATATTGGCGCAAATTTTGCAAGTGCTGGATTTGTACGCGTCCGATATGCGCAAGCAGTTCGAAGCGCTCCATGAGAAATTCGACTCGCTCCAACGCCAAGTCCAAGCGTTGAGCGAACAAACGAACACGATGAACAAACGCATCGAAGACATGGACAAGCGCATCGAAGACATGGACAAGCGCATGGAAGGAATGAATGGACGTGTGGAAGGAATGGACGGACGCATCGAGGAGATGGATGGACGGTTTGAGCGGCAGATCGCCCAGTTGGAGCGCACCGTGAATGAACGGTTCGAACGGCTCGAAGCGAAACTCGGCCACATCCGCGTCGAACTAGTTGAAACACAAGAAACGGTCGACTTCCACTCCGTCAAAATCGCCCAGCACGATCGAAAAATCCGCCATTTGCTTCACGCTCGATAAATCCTCCACTGCCATCATGCCCCCGCCCTGATGGAAGGGCGGGGGCGTTCGCATCAAGAAAGCTCTCGGGCAAGGTCGGCCGCCAAGGCGGCGTTGTTTTTCACTAAGGCGATGTTTGCTTGCAAGCTTTTGCCTCCGGTTAATGTTTTCACACGGTCAAGCAAAAACGGGGTGACCGCTTTGCCGGTGATGTGCTGCTTTTCTGCTTCCTTAAGCGCTTGTTCGATGATGGCGGTGATATACGACTCCTCGAGCTCCTCTTCTTTTGGGACAGGATTGGCGATCACAACACCGCCGTTTAACCCAAGCTTCCATTTCGTTTCGATGAACTGAGCGATTTCTTCTGCGCTGTCGAGGCGATAGTCGACGCGAAACGGGCTCGTCCGCGAATAGAACGCCGGCAGGACGTCCGTCTGATAGCCGATGACCGGAACGCCATGCGTCTCGAGGTATTCAAGCGTCAAGCCTAAATCCAAAATTGATTTCGCCCCGGCGCAGACGACCGCGACGTTGGTGCGCGAGAGTTCCTGCAAGTCAGCCGAGATGTCCATCGTCTGTTCGGCGCCGCGGTGCACGCCGCCGATGCCGCCGGTCGCAAATACGCGGATGCCCGCCATCTGGGCGCAAATCATCGTCCCCGCCACGGTCGTCGCCCCGTGTTTCTTCATGGCGACGACATACGGCAAG
This sequence comes from Geobacillus sp. PK12, assembly GCF_004123125.1. Classification (NCBI taxonomy): domain Bacteria; kingdom Bacillati; phylum Bacillota; class Bacilli; order Caryophanales; family Anoxybacillaceae; genus Geobacillus; species Geobacillus sp. PK12. The sequence goes on along the minus strand of NZ_SDKL01000054.1, from coordinate 13,853 downwards.
TCGCGGCGGCTCACTTTTTCTACATCGCGGCTTGTCCCGAGCTGTTCAAGTTCGTCTTCGGTCAACCCGATTTTGATGTTTCCGTTTAAAATGGCGATCGTCGCCGGCACGGCGCCGCGGTCGCGGATGATCTGTTCAACCGCTTTCGCCGTTTGCACGTTTTCCGGATACGGCATGCCATGCGAGATGATCGTTGATTCTAAGGCGACAATCGGCTTTTTTTCGGCCTTCGCTTGAGCGACTTCTTCGGAAAAGACGAGAAAATCATTCATCACTTCGTTCCCCCTTCGCGAAAATACCGCGCATAGGCGGCTTGCAACAGGTGTTCATTCAAAGCGGGATGCACCGTTTCGGCCGTTTGCAGCGTAAGCGCCGCGCTGCTCATCCCAAAGCGGCAGGCGTCTTCCACCGTATGTCCGCCTAAGACGCCGTACAAAAATCCAGCCGCAAAGGCGTCGCCCGCTCCGGTGGCGTCGGTGACTGTTACGTTTGGCGCCGCGAGCGTCCCTGTTTCCCCTTGCTTGGCGGCGTACGCAACGCCGTTTGCGCCGCGGGTGATGACAACGTTCTGGGCGCCGGCGTGAAGGATCGCTTTCATGATGTCGCCCGTATGCCCATCTTTTCCCACAAATGCCTTCGCCTCCGCTTCATTCGTGACAAACCACGTCACACCAGACAAATCGCTGGGCAATCGCTTCACTTTTGGAACCGACACCGTCACAACACAAAGCGGGATGTCCTCTTGGCGACATTGTGCAATCACCGAACGAATGACATCCTCCGGGAAATTTGTATCAAGCACAACTGCAGAAATCGGACCGAGCCGAGTCCATTGTTGCTTTCGCCATTCTTCCCCCACTGTATCATAAATGGCCATATCCGCCAAGGCGAGAACCATCTCGCCGTGTTCATCAAGCACCGCTGTATACGTCCCGGTGTTCGCTTTTGGCGTTCGCATGATGAAGCTCGTATTGACATATCGGCTCGTCACGTCAATGAGCCACTGTCCATCGCGATCATCGCCAACGGTGCTGACGAGCGAAACAGGTTGAGCAAGCCGTCCTAAGTTTTCGGCGATGTTTCTCGCCACCCCACCCGCGGTTTGCGTCGTGGTGACGGGATGAGACGTGCCGAGCCGAAACGAAGTGAGCAACCGCGCCTTTCGGTCGACGTTCGCCCCGCCAATGCAGACGATCGAGGCCGTTTGCCGCATGCCTTTTCCCTCCTCTCCCAATGAACACCGCTGTCCTCCTTCCGCTCTCCCAAAACAAGGAAAACGATTTCAAACAAGCAGGCAGCTGCTCTTGTCGAAGCCTCACTGCCCATTGTACCATATGCCGTCCTGCATAAAGAAAGCACCCCGCCAAAACGACGGGATGCCGACTTTCGGACATTTAGTTTTTGTACGCGCAATACGGACGCAGTTTGACGCCGATCAGGCTGCCGAGGAAAGCAAAGACAAACCAAATCCAACCATGGACGCTGAAGGAAGCGATGCCGCTGAAATACGCGCCGATGTTGCAGCCGAACGCCAGCCGGGCGCCGTATCCCATCATCAGCCCGCCGATCAGCGCACCGATCGTCATGCGCGTCGGACGCTTCCATTGCACGGGCTTCGTATAGCGGCCCGCGAGCGCTGCCGCCAATAAGGCGCCGACCATCAAGCTGATGTCCATCACGGTCGTTGTATCGTAGTAGAGCGGATTGGCGAGCGCCTGCCGTTTCGCTTCATCTTGCCAGTACGCCCAAGCGGTCGGATCGACGCCAAATAGCTGCACGAACTTCGCTCCCCAAAGGGCGAAGGCGGATGTAATGCCCCACGGCGAACCTTTGAACATGAGAACAAGCACGTTCATCAGCGCCAATAATAACGCGCCAACCAACAATGACCATGGGCCTTTGTAAATGGTTTTCCATCCGTGGCGGTGTTCAAGCGGTGTCGTCAACAGCTTGCCGTGGCGCCGCTTTTCCATCACCGTCACGACATAATAGACAACCGCCAGCAAAACAAGTTGCAGCAGAAAGCCGCCCCATGCACCAAACGAAGCAATAAGCGAAATCGGATCGACGTGCGGCATACGCATCCAAACATCAAAATGCGTCGTCGCAATGACCGATCCAGCGATAAACCCGATCAAGGTGACGACACCGTTCGTATCACCGCCGCCAATATGGTACAGCGTCCCGGACGCGCAGCCGTCACCCAGCTGCATGCCGATCCCGAAAATAAAGGCACCAATCATGACAGCAATGCCGACTTCATGCACATTCCCAGCAACGGAATGGCCGAATATCGATCCTTTTATCAGCAACGGCAAAAACAACGCACTTGCCACCGCCATCATGACCATCTGTGCTCGAATGCCTTCCCCTTGGCGGTATAGAATAAACTTTCGCCATGCGGATGTAAAGCCAAAATGCGCCTGGTACAATACAAATCCACCAAACGCTCCCAGCACATACAAAAGCGCCTGTTGCCAGGAAACACGGCTATATAAGAACAACGTTCCACCGATCAATATGAGGCAGGAAACAGCAATAATCCACGCAGTCGGATGTTTCGGGGCGTTCGCTGCTTGTTTCGCGCGAACGTCTCGTTGTTGTGCGGTCATTTCCACGATGCGTTCCCCCTTTTGTTTTGGTTGATGAACGTATTCTATAATACTATAAAACCAATTGATTTGCTACGATTTAAACTAAAAAGTTTCAATGTTGCGGCCGGTCGGGTATAATAGCAGACGAACATTTTCTTCGGAAGGAGATGACCATGTGGAACGAGTTTAAAAAATTCGCCGTCCGCGGCAATGTCATCGACTTGGCCGTCGGGGTCATTATCGGCGGGGCATTTGGCAAAATCGTGTCTTCGCTCGTCAATGACATCATCATGCCGCTCGTCGGCTTATTGTTGGGAGGCATCAATTTCAGCGGCCTGTCGTGGAAAGTCGGCAAAGCGGAAGTGAAATATGGGGCGTTTATCCAAACGGTCGTCGACTTTTTGATCATCGCGTTTTCGATTTTCCTGTTTGTGAAATTGATCAACACGCTGTATGAACGGGTGAAAAAGCAGGAAGAGGTGAAGGAAACCGCGCCGACGCTGACGAAAGAGGAGGAGCTATTGACAGAAATTCGCGATTTGTTAAAGCAGCAGCGGGAAACGCTGTGAAAGCCTGTCTCGGAGGTGGACAGGCTTTCATGGCGCTGAAACTTCTCAATCGGGTTGATGGAATGGCGGCGAACCTGAAAATCGCAGCCACCCCATCGATGTCCGTTTTCATCGAAGCGCCGCACTCCCGTCAAAGCAGCCAATATGCGAGCGGCGCGGTGAGGATGAGCGTCAAGACGGTGCGTTCGAACCAGATGACCAGCAGCCTCGGCAAGCTGAGCGGAATTTCTGTAGATAAAATGCATGGAATGACAGCGGAAAAGAATAGGATCGCCGAGACGGATACAACAGCAATAATGAATTTTGTGACAAGCGGAGCTTCGGTGACAAGCAAAGCGGGCAAAAACATTTCCGCGATTTCAATGGCCGAAGCTTTCGCAGCCAACAGCGGTTCAGGGATTTGCAACAGAAGGGTGAATGGGTAGAACAGGTAGCCCAACCAGTCAAACAACGGCGTATATTCAGCGAGCAACAGCCCGATCAGTCCGACTGACATAATGGACGGCAAAATGCCCATCGTCATGATGAAGCCATCTCGCAAGTTCTCCCATATGTTTGTCCCAATCCCTTTTGACTGCTCTACCGCCCTCATCGCTTCAGCCCAAGCTTGTTTCATATAGTTGCCCGTTACTTTTTGCTCGGGATCCCCCTTGCCGTCGTAGTATTCATCGCTCATGCGGCTTAGCGGCCAAATCCGAGCGGTGAACGCTGTAACGGCAAACGTGACAAGAAATGTCACCCAAAAATACGTATTCCAGATTGGCATGAGCCCCAATGTTTTCGCCACAACGACCATAAATGTCACGGATACAGTGGAAAAGCCGGTGGCGATGATCGCCGCTTCTTTCACGGTATATTTGCCTTCTTTGAACACTTTATTAGTGATCAATAACCCAATGGAGTAGCTGCCGACAAAGGAAGCGACGGCGTCGATCGCCGAACGGCCCGGCGTTTTCCAAATCGGCCGCATGACGGGTTGCATCCACACACCGACAAATTCAAGCAGCCCGTAACCAACAAGAAGAGCGAGAAAAACCGAGCCAATCGGCACAAGGAGACCGACGGAAATGACGAGTTTGTCATACAAAAACGGCCCCATATTCGGTTGAAACAGCCACGACGGACCGATGTGAAACACAAGCATGACCGCCGTGATCAGTCCTAGAACTTTCAACAGTGAAAAAACGGTTGTCACAGCATCTTTGTTCCACGTTTTTTTGTAAAACGGATAAACGGCACCGAGAGCGATCACGATCAGAGCATAATAAGGAACAAGTGCTGAAAACTGGGTGCGAATCCATGTCACAATATGATCGAGCAAAATCGATGATGTGCCGCCGATGGACACCGGGACGAAAAATACGAAAATGCCGATGGCGCTAAAGACGAAAAACTTCCATGCCCCGCTGGCCGGCGTTGGCGTCGGCACGGATGGCGCTATATTTGTATCCGCTTTCATCTTTCTCCACCCCCATTGTCCTTTTTACCCCAACTTGCGCGGCCGGAAGCATAGCCGCTTCCGGTCGCCAAACGCTTCGACGAAAGAACGTTTCCCTTTTAGATGCACACCTTGCCTTCTTTCACCACCACCCCCCCGCCTTTGATCACCGTCTCAACATGGTTGACTCCGTAATGGTACATGATCTGCACATAATTCGGAACGTTGAACATGACCAAATCCGCCTTCTTCCCCGGCTCGAGGCTGCCGACAAGATGCGCGCGGCCGATGGCGTGGGCGGCGTTGATCGTGGCGGCGGCGATGGCTTCGGCCGGGGTCATGCGCATATGCAGGCAGGCCAAGGTCATGACAAGCGGCAGCGAGACGGTCGGCGACGAACCAGGGTTGCAGTCGGTCGCCAAAGCGACGGGAACGCCGGCGTCGATCAAACGGCGGGCATCGGCGGCTTTTGTCATTAAGAAAAAGGCGGTGCCGGGCAAAAGGACGCCGATGACGCCACGATCGGCCATGCGGCGGATTCCTTCGTCCGACGCCCGAAGCAGGTGGTCGGCGGAGATGGCGCCGACTTCGGCTGCCAGTTCCGCCCCGCCATACGGCTCGATTTCATCGGCGTGGATTTTCGGCGTCAAGCCGTGCGCTTTCCCTGCTTCCAAAATGAGGCGGGCTTGTTCAGGCGTAAACACGCCGCGCTCGCAAAAGACATCGTTGAACTCGGCCAACCCAAGGCGGGCCGCTTCGGGAATCATCTCGTCGATGACAAGGCGGACGTATTCATCCGGATCGTGCTTCCACTCCGGCGGAACGGCGTGGGCGCCAAGAAACGTGGAGACGATATCGACCGGGTGGGTGTCATCGAGACGCTTGGCGACGTTAAGCTGCTTGATTTCGTGCTCAAGGCTTAACCCATAGCCGCTTTTTGCTTCGACGGTCGTGACCCCATGAAGCAAAAACTGATCGAGCCGTCGCTTGCTTTCCTCATACAACATCTCTTCCGACGCCTCGCGCGTCGCTTTTGTCGTGGCATGAATGCCGCCGCCGGCGTTCATGATTTCCATGTACGTCGCTCCATGAAGGCGCATCGTCCATTCGTGTTCGCGGCTGCCGGCGTACACAAGATGGGTGTGCGGGTCGATGAGGCCAGGGGTGACCGTTTTGCCTTTGGCGTCGATCACTTCGGCTTCGGCGAGCCGATCGGCAAATTGGCGGGCCAGTTCATCGTCCGCACCAACCGCCACGATCGTGCCATGTTCGATCCAGACGCTGCCGTTTTCGATGATGCCTAGATCGCTCATCTTCTCCTTGACGAGCGGAGCCGCGGAGCTTCCCGCCAGCGTCACGAGCTGGCGGGCGCGGCGGACAAAAAGCGGGCGCATAGGCGGTTCTCCTTTCTATTTCAACATCGGCATATCGATGCCTTTTTCTTTCGCCGTCCGGATGGCGAGCTCATAGCCGGCATCGGCGTGGCGGACCACACCAAGCCCCGGGTCGGTCGTCAACACCCGTTCCAACCGTTTTTCCGCCTCTTTCGTGCCGTCGGCGACGATGACCATGCCGGCGTGAATCGAGTAGCCCATGCCGACGCCGCCGCCGTGGTGAACCGACACCCAGCTCGCGCCGCCAACCGCATTCAACAGCGCATTTAAAATCGGCCAGTCGGCGATGGCGTCGCTTCCGTCTTTCATTCCTTCCGTCTCCCGGTTCGGCGAAGCAACGGAGCCCGAATCCAAATGATCGCGACCGATGACGATCGGCGCTTTCAGCTCGCCTTTGGCCACCATGTCGTTGATGATTTTGCCAAATTTCGCCCGCTCGCCGTAGCCGAGCCAACAAATGCGCGCCGGCAGCCCTTGGAATTGAATGCGTTTTTGCGCCATGCGAATCCAATGGCAAAGCCGCTCATTGTCGCGAAATTCACGCAAAATGACTTCATCGGTTTTGTAAATATCCTCAGGATCGCCCGAGAGCGCCACCCAGCGGAACGGCCCTTTTCCTTCGCAAAAGAGCGGGCGGATGTAGGCCGGCACAAAGCCCGGGAAGGAAAAGGCGTCGTCCACCCCTTCGTCTTTTGCCACTTGGCGGATGTTGTTGCCGTAATCAAACGTCACCGCCCCTTGCTTTTGCATCGCCAGCATCGCCCGCACATGCGCGGCGATCGACTGTTTTGCACGGGCGATGTACTGCTTCGGATCGCGCGCCCTGAGTTCGGCGGCCTCATCAAGCGTAAGGCCAGCCGGGATGTAGCCGTTTAACGGATCATGGGCGGACGTTTGATCGGTCAAGACGTCCGGAACAAAGCCCATTTCGACGAGACGCGGCAACACTTCAGCCGCATTGCCGACAAGGCCGATTGACAGCGCTTTTTTCTCTTCCTTCGCTCGTTTCGCCATCACAAGCGCCGCCTCCAAGCTGTCGGTCATCGTGTCGAGGTATTTCGTATCAAGGCGGCGCTGAATGCGGGCCGGATCGATTTCGACAGCGAGGCAGACGCCGCCGTTCATCGTCACCGCGAGCGGCTGCGCCCCGCCCATGCCGCCAAGGCCGGCGGTTAGCGTGATCGTCCCGGCGAGCGTGCCGCCAAAGTGCTGGCGTGCCACTTCAGCAAACGTTTCATACGTTCCTTGAACGATTCCTTGGCTGCCGATGTAAATCCAGCTGCCAGCCGTCATTTGTCCGTACATGATCAATCCTTTTTTGTCGAGCTCATGGAAATGATCCCACGTCGCCCATGCGGGCACGAGGTTGGAGTTGGCGATCAGCACGCGCGGGGCGTCCGGATGCGTGCGAAATACCGCCACCGGCTTGCCGGATTGAATGAGCAACGTTTCATCGTTTTCTAAACGAAGAAGGGTGTCCACAATCGCCTCGTAACATTCCCAGTTGCGCGCCGCCTTGCCGATGCCGCCGTAGACGATCAATTCATCCGGCCGCTCGGCGAAATCGGGATGCAAATTGTTGTTCAGCATCCGCAGCGCCGCTTCTTGAATCCATCCTTTCGCCCGCCGCTCAGTTCCCGCGGGCGGGCTGACGGTCCGTTTTTCTGCCATCGTCATCCTCTCCTTTTTCCTCTTTGCTTTTGATTGTAAGGGAGCAAAGAAGGAGAAGATAGGCGCACGTCTTTTAAAAGTGATCACATTTTTTTGAATTTTCTATTTCCTATCCGTTTTATTTGTTCATTTTTTTCGATATAGGTCCATTTCTTTTGAAATAGACGCCCCCCCCTCTCGCCCGCGATCCGGCAAGGCTGCGCTTTGTCACAGACAAAACCGCCTACCGCGGCGATGGCGGTTTCGGCCGTTGTTCGTCGCGGTAGGCGGTCGGCGTCTCATTCAGTTCGGCTTTAAAGACGCGCGTCAAATAATGGGCGGTGCGAAACCCGGTTTGTTCGGCGATTTCTTTGATCGACAAGTCCGTCTGCCGAAGCAGCCGCTTCGCTTCCTCAAGCCGCCGATTCGTCAGCCACTGGCGAAACGTCACGCCCCGCTTTTTCGACAACAAATGGCTGAAATACGCGGGACTGCGCCCGGCAGCGGCCGCGACCCGCTCAAGCGTGAGCGACGGATCGCGAAAATGCGCCTCCATATAGCGGAGGCCGCGCTCCACGGCGTCGACGCGCGCATCTTCCTCGGCCTGCTTGGCCTCATGGAACAACCGATATAAAAATAAAATCAATTCTTGAACGATGCGATACAAGACGGGATTGTACAAAATGTCTTGAAAGATGCGCATATATTCCCGCTCGGTTCCGCCGCGGTCAAGGCCGTATGTTTTCATAAACCGGCGGATTTGCGCCAAGATGCTTGTCAGCCGCGTCCGCACCATCTCCGGACTCGGAAACGGCGGCGACCAGTGCCAAAACTCGCGCTGCAGCCACCGTTTCACCGCTTCGTGGTCGAACCGCTCGAGCATCTCGATCCATTGCCGCTGCTCCTCGGGCGTCAAAAACGGATCGAGCTCACGCCACTGTTCGTATTCCGAAGCGGGAGCGATCACTTGGCGATAGCCAATGAAAAACGTCGTCTCGAGCAACCGGCGCGCCGCTTGGTATTGCGCGCGCACCGTCCTCCGGCCATCAGGCGGCATCACGACAACCGCGAGCGGCTCATGATGATCTTCCTCCCAATCGCGCAGCAGCTTCCACGCCTCTTCTTTCCCGTCGCCCGGCAAATCGGGAAGCAGGCAAACCGCCATACGGGTGAGCGGCAATACACGCGCCCGTCCGCGAAACGGGTAATCCATCAAGAAACGGATCACTTCTTGAGACAAAGCGGGCTGTTCCGCCTGCACGAGCCATACATGCGCGGAGGCCGTGGAAGGAACATCGCAAAATAAGGAGCGGTAATCGTCGTGATGGGCGTCCAACCCCGTCGGCAAGCCTGGACGCCCCGGGGAACGCGACGCCGCCGTCCGCAGCGCCTGCTTCAGCTTGGCGGGCTCAAGCGGCTTCACAAGCAAATCGACGCATTGCCAGTCGATGGCTTGTTTCGCCCGCGCAAACGTCGCTTCAGCCGTTGCGGCAATCACCCGCTGGCAAAACAAGCGGACGTGGGCGGTCGCCTGCGGCCATCGTTCATACGGAATCATATCGAGTTCGACGTACAACAGCTCCGGCGCCTCCCGCTCCAAGACGGCCATCATCTCCTCCACGGTGGCTGCCGTATACACCCGCTCAATCGGCAAGGAATACGCGGACACGAGCCAGCGGATCGCTTCCCGTTCTTTGTCATCCCGTTCGGCAATGACCAATTTCACGTTCTCACCGCCTTGGCTGCAAGCGTTGAAAATGAAGGAGCGCCTCCATGCAAAAGGCGGCCGCCAACGCCACCGTTTTTCCGCCTTCATCCAAGAGTGGATTGACTTCGCAAAGGTCGACGCTGATCGTTTTCGGATGGGAAACGATTCGGCGGATGAGAGCGCGCGCCAGAGACGGGGCGAGCCCAAACGGCGACGGCGCGCTCACCCCCGGCGCGGCGGCCGCGCTGATGGCGTCCATGCAAAAGGTGAGCATCACCGCATCATGATCGGCGGCAAATTTCTCAATTTGTTCATAGGCAGCCTCGATCGGCCCTGCGGTCAGCTCGTCTTCCAGCATGTAACGGCACCGATACGTCTCGGCGTCTGCAAACAGCGCCGCCGTATTGCCGAGCCGCTGAATGCCAAGGCAGAAGTAGCTCACTTGATCGTCTTGATCCAATATTTGCCGAAACATCGTCCCGGATGTCGGCCCGTCATCATACGGCCGCAAGTCGAAATGGGCGTCAATGTTGAGGATGCCAAGGCGGGCATCCGTCCCAAGCGCTTCCCGGACGCCCAAGTAATGGCCGTACGCCGTCTCATGGCCGCCGCCGATCACGATAGACGCCATGTTGTGTTGCAGCAGGCGGGCGACCGCCTTCCCAAGTTCAGTCTGGCTTTGTTCGAGCCGTTCATCGACGCAAACGACATCGCCTGCGTCATAGACAACGACCCCTTCCGGAAGATGCCAAGGCAGGCGGGCGAGCGCGGCTTTGACGGCAGCGGGCGCCTCTTTCGCCCCTTGGCGTCCTTGGTTGCGGCGCACGCCTTCGTCGCACGCAAACCCGATGAATGCCGCCGCTCGTTCTGCCGCTGTCTCCAATGGTTGGGACAAGTCGAGCAAGCGAATGCGCTGATGAAGACGAAACGCCCGTTCATCGCTCACGCTGTCAATCCGTCCCGTCCAACGGCCGGCGTCTGGCGGTTGATACATAAGACCCTCTCCTTTCCATCATCCGCTGTTTGTTTCTTTCGCCGCCGCTTTGCCGTACTCCTCCCTTGCGCACGAAAAAGAGGAAATCGCCGCCGTTTGGCGAATAAAACATCCATGAGCTCATTTCGCTCACCACCCGATGAAAATCGCTGCTTTAGGATCCATGATGTTCACCGAAACGATCCGCGGGCGGCGTTTTGCCCTCCATCCGGGCATGAAAATGACCCCATTTTCATGGAAACGCAATGGATGACAGAAAGGATGTTCGAGATGAAGCCAATTACCAACTTGCATGACGTCATTGCCGGAAAAAGCGCGCCGCCGCCGTGCGATGAGACGCTCGGCGTCCGCCTGGCGGAAGCCCGGGACGGCTATGCGAAAGGGGTATGGACGATCCATGAATCGCTCCTCAACGGCAACGGGGTGATCATGGGCGGGTTCGTCGGAGCGGCGGCGGATATTCTCATGGCGTATGCGGTGACCACCTTGCTTCGCGATGACCAGCTGCACGCGTCCATCAACTTGCAGACGACGTTTCACCGCCCCGCGGCGGCAGGGGAAGCTGAAGTGGAAGCGCGAGTGGAAAAGTTCGGGAAAACTGTCGCCTACGTGACTGCCGTCGTCCGGCAAAACGGCAAAGAAGTGGCGAGCGCGACCTCCTCGGTGCTGATTATGGATAAACCGTAAAAAAGCGCTTTCGTTTATGGAAGGGAAGTGAAACGCTGGCGCCGAGGCAGACGCCAAACCGGTCCAACTGAATCGGGCTGTTGGCAGCAGCCATGCCTAGAAGCGTTCGATCGGCAACCTGTTTCGCCCCGCCATCCAAGGATGAACATGTCACTTGTGAAGATGTCCGCTTTTTCCCAAGCGGGATCGAGCGCAACGAGCGAAGCGCCGGAGAAAGCGCTGTCAAAAACAGCCGCCCTCCGGCGCTTTTCGTTTGCTTGTCATCCCTGGACAAACGTTTTCGGCATGACGACCGCGACGACTTGACCACGGGCGCACAGTTCGCCGTTGGCGAACACCTCGGTGTCCACTTGCCATTTTTTCGGGTAAATCTCCGTCACCGTTCCGACGGCGACAAGCGGCACGCCATGCGGCGTCGGCTTGACAAAGTCGACATGAAGCGACGCGGTGACAAAGCGCGGCGGCGTTTCCCCGCTTCCCGGCTCATGGCCGTTTTTCCGATGCAAGGCGAGCGCCGCCGACCCGGTGCCATGGCAGTCGATGAGCGAGGCGATCAGCCCGCCGTACACAAACCCAGGGATCGCCGTATGTTCCGGGCGCGGCGTATAGACGGTCACCGTTTTGTCCCCGTCCCAGCCGGTGCGGAAATGATGGCCTTGCTCATTCAGCCGTCCGCAGCCATAGCACCAGGCAAATTCATCCGGGTAGTCGTCTTGAATGGCGCGAATGACTTGCGGCTCCATCTGTTCTCCTCCTCTCCCCTTTACCTATACGCGGTGCACTCCCTATTTTCCTTCTTGCACGGCAAAAGGCGGCCATACCGATGGCCGCCTTCCCCTTCGTTCATTGCGCCGGCTCGTAAAACTCGATCCATTCGCCGTCCGGACCAAGGAAAAATAAGTATTTCGCCCCGTTTGGGAGCGTTGTAATTTCATCCCACACTAGCGGGACGCCGAGCGACTGAAGCCGTTCTTTTTCCTGCTCGATGCCTTCGACCGTAAACGCCACGTGGTGCACTTTTCCTTCCGTCGGCAAATCCGGGTTGTATCCTTCGATCAGCTCGACGACGATCGAGCCGTCAATCCCTAAAAACGCCAATTTCATCGTTCCGTTCGTATGAATCATTTCGTCGAGCAGCTCCAGGCCGACGACGTTTTGATAAAACGCTTTCGATGTCTCGATGTCCTTCACTTGAATGCCGACATGCTCAAATTTTTTGACTGCCATTCGTCCTCTTCCTTTCTATGACTCCATTAACCATACAGCTTGTAAATACGGCGTCATCCGCATTGGAAAAACCCCTTTTTTCCCAAGCTCTGTCCATATGTAGCGATCAAGGGCGTACGGTCCGTCCGCCTTCCATTCGTCCGCCTCGCTGTCGGTCAACAACACTGAAAAGGTTGTCCCTTGCGCTTTCCCATACAAGTGGGTATATCCGCCCCCGCGGTCGACATAAACCGCCGCTTCAGGGTCAAACCGAATCAGCTCCGCCTGCACGCAGCGCATGACATGAACGGCGAACGCAGCGGCACGGAGATGAGCGGCCATGCAAGCTCGGATCGACATGTCCCTCTTCACTATTTCCCCCTTCACCCCCTATCGACAAAAACCCCTTTCGCCTCGGAATGATGCGAAAGGGGGCAGCCGTTCTTATCATCCAAAGCGAGACCGCTTTGCGGGTGTTAGCACCTTGCCGGCGGCAGGTTGCTGTGGGGTCATCAAGCCCGTTCTCTCGCCCACTCTTGATAAGACGTATGATCATTTGTCTTTCATGTTACCATATCGAATCCCATAGAAGCAATCGCTTTTTTGTTTATTCCGCCACTTCTGGCTGCTCGGACGTGACGCCGACATCTTTCCACGTCAGCTTCGAGCTCGGGTCAACCGTAAAGTTGGCGACACGGTTGTTGACCGCATAGATGGCGGAACGATACAACGTTGGGATGACCGGCACTTCTTCGTTCATTAGCTTTTGCCACTCGCTGTAAATTTTCCGGCGATACTCCTTGTCAAACGCCTGCTCGGAATGGCCTTTTTCCAGCAGCTCATCATTTTTCTCGTTCACCCAACGCGAGTAGTTGAACATGACGTTGCGGCCGTACAGACCGTACGGGTCGACGTCCGTTCCCGTTGCCCAAGCGGCAGCGTAAACATCCACTTTCGGGTCATCTTTTTCAACCATGTCATAGAACGAGTTGAACTCCGCCAGACGGCCGTCCACCAATTGGACATCCAAGCCAACGTCTTTCCAGCATTGCATGTAAAACTTCGCCAACGGCTCGGCAATATCGCCGCCGCTCATCGCCAAAAAGTTGATCGTAAACTTTTTGCCGTTCGGATCTTCGCGCAAGCCGTCGCCGTCCACATCTTTATAGCCGGCCTCATCAAGCAGCTGTTTTGCTTTTTCCGGATTATACGTGTACCCTTTGATCGAGCTGTCATGGTATCCCGGGAACGACGGCGGGATCAGCGTGGTCGCCGGGAAGCGCAAGCCGTGGTACAAGCGATCAGCCACTTCTTGGTTGTTGATGGCGTACGCCATGGCTTGGCGCAGCTTTTTGTTCTGGAATTTCGGATTGTCCATCACATTTTCTTGCTTTTTCGCATCCCAATGACCGAGTTTAACATCTTTCCGAAAGAAGTCTCCCACTTCGAAACGAAGTGAAAGTGGGAGATGAATTTTGGTTAGGTATAGCCTAAAGTTGTCTCTTTTTTTTTGTGTTTTGATACAATCAGTTGTAGAACAAATATATCGAAAATCAAGGTATGAAGAGATGTGGTGTCGATATGGCAAACAAAGCCTATCAGTTCCGTCTATA
>NZ_SDKL01000053.1:0-27818 GCF_004123125.1 Geobacillus sp. PK12 | reverse complement strand
GCAACGTTTCCTGCAACCAACTCCATCCATCGAGCAGCCGTTATGGGAGTGCCTTTATTGAACGGTTTTCTCCACGTCTTTATTCTATCATACCACAAAAGAAAGGGGGGAACGCGCATTCCTCTCCACTTACTCCCTTTGGTCGTTGAAGTGGGAGTCTCCTGCGCGAAATAGAGATGAAACGATGGATCCCAATCTTCGCTCAAACCGCCGTTTTCCTCCGTCAATTCGGAAACATAACGGATCTGCTTTATCCAGACAGCCGTCATGATACAATGTGAAAGAGAATGATGTTGCTGGGAAAGGACTGGCTGATCATGACGAAAGAAGAATTGGCACGCTCGCTTTCCGTCTTGCTTCATGAGCTGACGAAATCATGGCAGAAAGAAAAAATTCATTCCGATGTGCTCGAAATCATTATGAAGCTGCGCATTCAAACTGATGACGACGAGCAATACGTTGCCGATCTGCTCGGCAACATCGCGTTTGCGAGCGAATCGGCCCATGCGCTCAAGCAAATTTGGGGCTATATGCTGCGCGAGCAAACCTTTCTATCGCCACAGACGATCGAGGCGATGCTCACGGACGCCCAGCGCAAGATCCAGCGCCGGCTGTCAGAGATGACGGCCCGCTATGAGCGTCCGTTTTTGTCCATCGATGACCCGCTCGAGCGGAAACGCCAGCTTGAGCGCTCCTACGGCGCGCTTCTTTTGTTCAACCGGATCGCCACCGACTTTTTGCTTGAGTTCGTCCGCGAAGAAAACGAAACGGCCGCCAGCACCTTTTTTGCAGCTGACCCGAACGAGGCGATCGAAGTGTTCCACCATCTTTGCAGCGTCTACGCAAGCCGCTGGCTGGAAGGCTTGGAAGTCGATTGATGGCCGAACCGTCGATTCAAGTCCTTGAAGCCAACCAAGGGCGCCCCAAACGCAACGGGGCGCCTCTTCTCATCACCATCTATACGGCTGCATGGACATTTTCGATTTGACAGTATTGTTCAGTCATGATATTGTATTCATTGGAAAGAATTTTTATAATATTCTTTCCTTTGTAAGCGAATACAAAAAACTCAAATGGAGGAGGAATCGGGGATGATCTACGCACAACCAGGCCAGCCAGGCGCGCTTGTCACATTTAAAAAGCGCTACGAAAACTTCATTGGCGGCAAATGGGTGCCGCCGGTCGACGGCGAGTATTTCGAAAATATCACGCCCATCACCGGACAGCCGTATTGCGAAGTGCCGCGCTCGAAAGCGGCGGACATCGAACTGGCGCTTGACGCCGCCCATGCGGCCAAAGACGCATGGGGACGCACGTCTCCGGCAGAGCGCGCCCGTTTGCTGAACAAAATCGCCGATCGGATGGAAGAACATTTGGAAATGCTGGCCGTCGCCGAAACGTGGGAAAACGGCAAGCCGATCCGCGAGACGCTCGCGGCTGACATTCCGCTTGCCATCGACCATTTCCGCTATTTTGCCAGCTGCATCCGCGCGCAAGAAGGCACGATTTCAGAAATCGATCACGACACAGTCGCCTATCATTTCAAAGAACCGCTCGGCGTCGTTGGACAAATCATCCCATGGAACTTCCCGATTTTAATGGCGGCCTGGAAACTCGCGCCAGCGCTCGCGGCCGGCAACTGCGTCGTGTTGAAACCGGCGGAGCAAACGCCGACATCGATCCTCGTTCTCATCGAACTCATCGAAGATTTGCTCCCACCTGGCGTCGTCAACATCGTCAACGGCTTTGGCTTAGAAGCCGGCAAGCCGCTCGCCTCGAACCCGCGCGTGGCGAAAGTGGCGTTCACCGGCGAAACGACGACCGGACGGCTCATCATGCAATACGCCTCGCAAAACATCGTGCCGGTTACGCTCGAGCTTGGCGGCAAGTCCCCGAACATTTTCTTCGCTGATGTGATGGACAAAGACGATGACTTTCTTGATAAAGCGCTTGAAGGGTTTACGATGTTCGCCTTAAACCAAGGCGAAGTGTGCACATGCCCGTCGCGCGCCCTCATCCATGAGTCGATTTACGACGCCTTTATGGAACGGGCGCTTGAGCGCGTCAAGCAAATCAAGCAAGGCAATCCGCTCGATACGGAAACGATGATCGGCGCCCAAGCCTCCTCCGAACAGCTCGAGAAAATTTTGTCATACATCGACATCGGCAAACAAGAAGGCGCCGAACTTTTGATCGGCGGGGAACGGAACATACTGGAAGGGGAACTTGCCGGCGGCTATTACGTCAAGCCGACGATTTTCAAAGGCCATAACAAAATGCGCATTTTCCAAGAAGAAATTTTCGGCCCAGTGCTCGCGGTCACGACGTTTAAAGACCACGACGAAGCGCTTGCCATCGCCAATGAGACGCTGTACGGCCTTGGCGCCGGCGTCTGGACGCGCGACATCAACACCGCGTACCGCTTCGGCCGCGGCATCCAAGCCGGCCGCGTCTGGACGAACTGCTACCACGTCTATCCGGCCCATGCGGCGTTCGGCGGCTACAAAATGTCCGGCATCGGCCGCGAAACGCATAAAATGATGCTTGACCATTATCAACAAACGAAAAACTTGCTCGTCAGCTATTCGCCGAAAAAACTGGGCTTGTTCTAATACTCACCCACCCACTCTTTCACCGCCTCCCCGTTTTGAGGCGAAGAGCCCACCATGTTGACAAGGTGTCCCGGTTCCGTTCGGGACACCCTCTTTTGCCTTGACGACACTGCTGTTGTCTCACTCGTTCTCCGCCAAGCGGCGGGCCGCCGATTGACCGCCCATACTGAAAACAAACGAAATGCATGAATGCAAAGGAGGGACACCCAATGGCTGAAGAACCGAAAGTCATCGCCACCGAAGCAGCGTTAGCGTTAATCGAAAAGCTGAAAGCCAAGTACGGCCCGCTTATGTTCCATCAATCCGGCGGCTGCTGCGACGGCAGCTCGCCGATGTGCTACCCGCTCGGTGAGTTGATCGTCGGCGATTCCGACGTGTTGCTTGGCGAAATCGGCGGCTGCCCGTTTTACATCGCTAAGGCGCAATACGAATATTGGAAGCATACGCAGCTCATCATCGATGTCGTTCCGGGGCGCGGCGGCATGTTTTCCCTCGAAGGCCCGGAAGGCGTTCGCTTTCTCACCCGCTCGCGCGTCTTCGGCCAAAGCGCAGAGGCAGGCGCGCCGTAGCCGCCCGTTGCCGATCGTCACCGTGAAGCTGCCAAGCGCCGAGCATCGCGTTGATGCGAGACCCGCCCGGCGAAATGAGCGGCACAAAAGCAAACCGACGCCTACCTCTGGATGCCTCATCGCTCTTTTGTTCGTTGCCGCCCACAAAAAAGGCGGCCCGCCTTCTCGCCGAAAAGGCGCGGTCCGCCGTTTCCTTTTCTTCACTCGGTCTCGGTTCCCTGCTTCAACGGCTTCATCGCCTCCGCCCGATCGGACAAGACGATCCTCTTCAAGCCGAACACGAAAAGCAAGCCGACCGCGATAAACGCGAGCCCGAACCAAAAGACCGCCTGCAGGGAATCGACAAGCGACTGCTTCAGCACCGGCACGAACATGTCCCGAAGCGGCGCTGGAATTTTCGCCATCGCTTCCGGACTGAGCAAGACGGAATACAAGCCTTGCGGGTCGGTATGGATCATATCGGCAAAGCGGTCGACAAGCCCTTTCGCCTGCGCCGGCAGCGCTTCAAGCTTTGGCATGAGCCGCTCGTCAAGCAAGACGCTCGACCGGTGGTTCATGATGGCGCCAAGCACTGTCATCCCAAACGTCCCGCCAATCGAGCGGAAAAATTGGCTCGAAGAGGTGACAACGCCAAGCTCCGATTTCGGGAAGCTTTCTTGCAAGGCGAGCGTCAAAATCGGCATCACGAGCCCGGTGCCAAGACCGAGAATAATCATATACATCGTCGCCGTCCATTTGGACGTATCGACATCCATCGTGCCAAGGAGCCCAAATGCGGACGCCATAATGATCATGCCGGCGACGAGTTGCGTTTTCACCCCGATTCGATATACCAAACGGCCGCCAACGACGCTGCCAATGATCATCGTGATCATCATCGGCGTCATAATCGTCCCGGACTGGGTGGCGCTCACCCCGACAATGCCTTGCATGAAAAACGGGACAAACATAATGGCGCCAAACATGCCGACGCTCATGAAAAAGCCAATGCCATTGAGCAGCGTAAACGTCCGATTGCCAAACAGCCAAAGCGGAATGATCGGCTCTTCGGCTCGCTTTTCCGCCCAAACAAACAAAGCGAAAAAGACAACGGCGGCCGCAAACAGCGAGACGATTTGCCACGACCCCCACGGATATCGGTCGCCGCCAAACGTCAGTCCCAACAGCAGGCTGACGACGCCCACGGTCAACGTCGCCATCCCGGCGATGTCAAATTTCACCGGCCCTTCGGCTTTATATTTGCTTAATCCCATGGCAATCAGCACCGTGGCGAGAATGCCGACCGGCAAGTTGATGTAAAACACCCAGCGCCAGTTCAAATGGTCGACGATAAAGCCGCCGATTTGCGGGCCCAGCACCGAAGCAAGGCCGTACAAGCCGCCGAACACCCCTTGCCATTTCGCCCGCTCCTTGCCGGTAAAGACGTCGCCGATGACGACCATGGCCATCGGCATCATAATCCCGCCGCCCAGTCCTTGAATGCCGCGGTAAATGATGAGCTCGGTCATATCGTTCGCCATGCCGCAAAGCGCGGAACCAGCCATAAAAATGACCAACCCGCTCACATAGACAATCCGACGACCCAATAAGTCGGCGAGCTTGCCGGCGATCGGCACGACCGTCGTTGACGTGAGCATGTACGCCGTTGTCAACCACGTCATGACACCGAGTCCGCGAAGTTCCCCGACGATGCGCGGCATCGCCGTTCCGACAATCGTCCCGTCCAACGCCGCAAAGAGCATCGCAATAATGAGCCCGGTGATCAGCAACGGGCGATGACGAATAGTGCTCGTCGGCACTGCTATCGCTTTTTCCATACTTCTCTCTCCCATCCGTTTTGTCGTTGGTATTCATCCATTTCTTTGACCAATGCATCCAAAGCCGACGCCAGTTGAGGCGCCTGTTGATGGCGCAAATACAACAGCAGCGCTTCGACGATATAGGCGCGCGGCGGCTCATTGCGCCCAAGCAGCTCCTCCTCCAGCGCCGCTATGGCTTCCAGCACATCGTTCCCCTGCTTCGGATTGAGTCCATTGGCGGCCTCCCGGACGGCGGCGAACGCCGAAGCCAGCCGCTCCCGCTGACGCTCGCGCTCACGCTTCTCCAGTTCCATCCATGGCGCAAGCGCCTCCTCGGTCAAAAGCGGGCGCTCATCAGCCGTGAAGCTGGCGACAATCGCATCAATGCGCCGCACAAGAAAACGAGCTGCCTCGTCCGCATCAAACGCCTCCTCGCGAAAAAAGAAGTAAAACAAATATTGCCGGATGATGCCGTTCGTCATCATGGCCACATCATACACATACGGACCAACCGCCTCGCCATAGACCTCCGCTAGGCGCGTGCAATACCATAAAAAAAGGCGCCCATGCTGGCGGAACATATACCGTTCCACTTCCGGATTGACTTTCGGCAATTGCTCCGACATCATCATACGCAAAAAGTCTTTGTACTCGCGAATGTGAGAAAAATGGGCAGCCAGCTGGCGAGTAAACCGTTCTTTTTCCGTCCCTTCCCCGCCGTCCGCCATGAAATCAGCGACCATTTTTTCGCTGTAGTAGCGGAGCACCGCCAGCAACAAATCTTCCTTCGAGGCGAAATGGTGATAAAACGCTCCTTTGGAAATCCCCCATGCCTCGACCAAATCTTGAATCGACGTCTCATGATACCCTTTTTCGGCAAACAATTTCATTGCCGCCTCAATAAATTGGACGCGCCGTTCATCCATGGCAACGACTCATTCCTTTCCCATTCGCTGTCATCCATTGCCGATACGACGGCAACAGCGCGCGCGGTTTCACGAAATCAACCCGTACGCCGCGCTGTTGCAGCCATTCAACCAACCGTCGAACATCGGTCATTGTCCTCGCCTCCATATCACTCATGACCGGATGGTCAAACTAATTATAAACTAATGTTATACAGATTTGCAACTCAAAAACGATATTTTTTGACCAATTGGTCGATTTTTGAACGAGTTTTTTGAACAGTCGGTCAGAGCCCCTGCCTTCAAACAAAAAACAAACGGCCCCACCGCCTGATTGAAGACGGTGGACGGCCGTTCTTGCTATTCGATCGCCCTCGCCGCAAGCGCCAACGCGCCCGCCACGCCGGCGTTGTCGCCAAGCCCTGGGAGGACGATGTACTCATCGATCTTCTCGAGAATCGCTTCGTGCTGAATATAGCCGCCAAGCAATTCCTGCACATGACGGCGCACAAGCGGCAGCACGTGCGTCTGCTTCATGACGCCCCCGCCCGTGATCACCTTTTTCGGCGATAAAATGAGGATGTAGTTGGTGATCGCCTGGGCAAGATAAAAGGCTTCCAACTCCCATACTTCACGGCGGTCCGCCAACTCCGCTCCCTTTTTCCCCCAACGCCGCTCAATCGCGGGGCCAGACGCCATCCCTTCCAAACAGTCGCCATGATACGGGCAGATGCCGGCAAACGCGTCATCCGGATGACGGCGGACGAACATATGTCCCATTTCTGGATGAAGCAGCCCATGAAGCAGCCGCCCTTCCACGACGGCGCCGACACCAATGCCTGTCCCGACCGTCATATATAGGCAGCTATCCAATCCTTGCGCCGCCCCCCAGCGCTGCTCGCCGAGCGCCGCCGCGTTGACATCCGTGTCAAAGCCGATCGGCACGGGAAAATGCTGCTTCATCGTGCCGACAAAATCAAACTGCGCCCACGCCTGTTTCGGCGTGCTCGTAATATACCCGTACGTCGGACTGTCCGGGCGCAAATCGACTGGGCCGAACGACCCGATGCCAATCGCCTCGATGCGGTGCGGACGGAAAAAGTCGATGACGTGCGCCATCGTCTCTTCCGGCGCCGTCGTCGGAAACACCGCTCGTTCATGGATGTTCCCCTGTTCATCGCCGATGGCGCAGACAAATTTCGTGCCTCCAGCTTCAATGGCTCCTAGGATCATATGTACGCCTCTCTTTCTTCATCTGCTCTTTTCTTGTATCTATCTTACTAGAAAAAGGGAGAGGGCATCAATGACAAAAAGCCGCTGATCAGCGGCTTTTTGAAACATAGCGCAATCGATTCTATTGTCTACCGGGTTTGTTGATCTACACTGCTGATTGGCTCACCCCTTCACCGAACCAGCCAACAACCCACGGACAAAATATTTGCCAAGGAAGATGTACACAAGCAAGGTCGGCAGCGCCGCCAACAGGGCTCCCGCCATTTGCACGTTCCATTGGACGATTTGACTGCCGGATAAGTTTTGCAAGGCGACCATGATCGGCTGTTTGTCCGACGTCGTGATCGTCACGGCGAACAAAAACTCGTTCCAAATGTTTGTAAACTGCCAGATCGCCACGACGACAAATCCAGTGATGGACAAGGGGAGCATAATATAACGAAAAATACGGACAAACCCAGCGCCGTCGATTTTCGCCGACTCAATCATTTCATCGGGGATCGCCGCGTAGAAATTCCGAAACATCAGTGTGGTGATCGGAATGCCGTAGACGACATGGACGAACACAAGCCCCGGAATCGTGTTGTACAGCCCGATTTCGCGCAAAAACTGGATGAGCGGAATGAGAATGCTTTGATACGGGATGAACATGCCGAACAAAATGAGCGTAAAGAGCGTATCCGCTCCTTTAAACTTCCATTTCGACAGCACGTAGCCGTTGAGCGCCCCAAGCAGGGCGGATAAGAGCGTCGCCGGCACGACGAGCAAAATCGAATTCCAAAAGTTCGGGGCCAGCTTTTCAAATGCGGTCGCATAGCTGCTCCAATCGACCGTTGACGGCAACTTCCACATGTCCGCCAACATCACTTCATCGAGCGGTTTTAAGCTTGTCACGATCATGACATATACCGGCAATAGAAAAAATGCGCTCATCGCCAGTGCGAGCATATACAAAAACGGCCGCGCCCATAGTGGTTTCGCCATTATGATCCCCCCTTGCGGCTCGAGACGAGATACGGAACGATAAACATCGCGACCGACAGCAGCATCACAATGGCGATTGCCGCCCCGTTCGCATAATAGTTGCCGCGGAACGTCGTTTCAAACATGTATACGCCCGGCACATCGGTGACAAAGTTCGCCCCCGGCCCGGTCATGGCGTAAATCAAATCGAAAATTTTCAGCGAAATATGGGCCATAATGATGATGACGCTGACGGTGATCGGCCGCAGCAGCGGCAAAATGATTTTCCAATACAATTGAAACTCGGTCGCTCCGTCCATCCGCGCCGCTTCCCGCACTTCATCCGGAATAGCGCGCAGGCCGGCGAGATACATCGCCACCGCAAATCCGGTCATTTGCCAGACGGCCGCCACGACAACCGCAACGATGGCGACAGGAACGCCAAATTCGATTTTCCCCCAATGGAATCCGCCAAGGATGTTCGTATCCGTATACCATTTTCCATCAAGGCCAAGCGGTTTCAAAAATAGATTCACACCCGTTGACGGGTTGAACAGCCATTGCCACACGACTCCGGTGACGACAAAGGACAAAGCCATCGGGAAAAAGAAAATGTTGCGGAACAGCGACTCGCCGCGCAGCTTTTGGTCAAGCAAAATGGCAAGCAGCTGGCCGAGCACGATGACGGCGGCGATAAACAACACCGTAAACACGAGCGTATTGCGCAAGTCGGCCTGGAAGCGGAAATCATGAAACAAATACAGATAGTTTTTCAACCCGGCAAACGACCAATCCGGTACAAGGGAGTTCCAGTTGCTCAACGACACATACCCCGTCCAGCCGATAAACCCGTACACAAATAAGAAAATCAGTACGACCGACGGCGCCAAAAACGCCGCTGCCAGCCAATGATCGGCCGTCCATTTCCGCTTTTTCCGCACCGCCGGGACGGCCGTTGCCTTCTCCGTCGTTGTGACGTTGACCGTTTCCACTACGATTCCTCCTCATGATGGCGAAAAGGGGAAGAGAATGGCTCCCGTCCCCTTTTCTCCATTATTTCTTCAGTTCTGCTGCAGCCGAAGCCAACGTGTCGATGAACGTCTTCACATCTTTTTGCGTCACGAAAATGTTGACGGCCTGATTCACCTTCGTGACAAACCCTTCCGGCGCTGCGGAGCCGTGGGCTAAGCTCGGCGCCAATTCGGCTGTTTTGAAGTCTTGCATCGTTTGTTTGCCGTATTCATCGTACTTGGACGGATCCGCGTCGATGCGGGCCGGGATGGAGCCTTTCAGCGGGTTGAACGCATCTTGCCCTTCCACCGAGCCAAGCACCGCTAAAAATTTCTTTACATCATCCGGGT
This sequence comes from Geobacillus sp. PK12, assembly GCF_004123125.1. Classification (NCBI taxonomy): domain Bacteria; kingdom Bacillati; phylum Bacillota; class Bacilli; order Caryophanales; family Anoxybacillaceae; genus Geobacillus; species Geobacillus sp. PK12. The sequence continues at coordinate 18,376 of NZ_SDKL01000053.1, read as the reverse complement.
TTTTCACGCCTTTCGGCAGGCCGAACGTATCGGTAATGACCATAAACTTGCCTTCCGTATTCGGCACTGGCACATAGCCGAAGTCTTGGTTCACCTTCAATTTCAAATCGTTGACAAAATAGCCTTTCACCCAGTCTCCCATCACGTACATGGCCGCTTTCCCCTCAGCGACGAGCTGGGCGGCGTCTTGCCAGTTGCGCGAGCTATGGTCTTCGTTAATATAGCCAAGCATTTTCTTAAACGTCTCGACAGCTTGTTTCACTTGTGGGTCGTTAAACGACAATTCGCCCGTCCAAAGCTTCTTGTAGTTTTCCGTTCCGAGCGTGCCAAGCAGCACGTTTTCAAACAGGTGCGTCGCCGCCCACGGCTCTTTGTCGCCCAAGGCGAGCGGCGTAATGCCTTTTGCTTTCAGCTTATCCGCCGCTTGGAAAAACTCGTCGAACGTTTTCGGCGGCTTTAGCCCGTTGTCGGCGAAGATTTTTTTGTTGTACCACAGCACGTTGCCGCGGTGAATGTTGACGGGCACGGAGTAAATGTTGCCGTCTTTGCTTACCATATCGATAAGCGCTTTCGGGAATTTGTCCATCCAGCCTTCTTTTTCATACAAATCGTTGAGCGGCTCCATTTTGCCAGCCGCAACCCAGCCTTCATTCAGCTCCGCTCCGCCGTGCACTTGGAACGTTGATGGCGGGTCGTTCCCTTGCATGCGGCTCGCCAACACCGCCTTGGCGTTCGTTCCGGCCCCGCCGGCGACTGCGGCGTTTTCGACTTTAATATCCGGATATTTTTCTTGGAACAGTTTGATGAGCGCTTTTAAGCCGTCTTCCTCGCCGGCTCCCGTCCACCAGCTGAAAATCTCGAGTTTCTCTCCCGCTTTTTGGCTGCCTTGTTTGGCGTGATCGGATGAAGAGTTCGAGCTGCTGCAGCCTGAGAGCGCCATCCCGACTCCGAACGCAAGCGCCAGCCATGCGGATGCTTTCTTTCTCATGGTTCTCCCCCTTTGTCTTTTGTTTTTGAAACCCCTTTCAACATCGAGTGTACCATGCGCTGTCCAGCAAACGGCGGCTTGATTTCTTCACTTTTTTGCGTTTTTCTTCACTTTTTTGTTTTCCGTTCTCCTGTCAGGCAAGCGGTGCAGCGGACAGCCATTTCGCTTTTATGGCGCGAAAAAAGCCCGTCTCCCCATCCAGGGGGCGGGCTTCGTTTCAGACGCCGGAAGAGGGCGGGGCAGCCTGCTTTGTCTGCGGGACTTACCTTTTGACTTGCCATGCACCTTCCTTGTTGGAGACAGCACTCCCCTTGTCAGCGCGCCTGCACTTTTTTCCGGTATTCGCTCGGCGACAGGCCGGTCTGCTTTTTAAAGACGCGGCTGAAATAGTTGGGGTCGTTGTAGCCGACTGAAAAACAAATTTCTTTTAAGCTTTGATCCGTCTCAGCCAGCGCTTCTTTCGCCCGTTCGATGCGCACGTTCGTCACATAGTCGATAAAGGTGATGCCAAACTGCTCTTTGAACAGTTTGCTGAAGTAGTATGGGCTCATCCCGGCTTGTTCCGCCACCTCCTCAAGCGTCAGCGGCTCGGCGTAGTGGCGGTCAATGTAGTCTTTCGCCTTGCCGAGTTTGCCATACGCTTGCTGCTGGCGCCAAACCTCGAGATCAGCGGCGATGCGGTCCAGTTCATCAAGCGCCGCTCGCTTCAATTCTGCCGCCGACCGGCAGGAAGCAAAGGAAGCGAGCCGCTCATAACGAATGCCCAGCTCCGATAGAAGACGCCCGAGCCACACAAAGGTCTCTTCCGCTTTGCGGCCGGCGGCCGGCAGTGAATGAGAAGAGGCCAGTTCCTCTATATACGTCAGACAAATCATCCGGGCTTGCTCGATGTCGCCAAGGCGCAGCGCTTCAAACAGCTGCTTATCCCGTTCCGCTTCCCCGCCGGCGCGCGTCGCTTCCGCCGGCAGAAACCCCACTTGTGCTTTTTGCCGGTCGGCGTAATAATGAGCGGCCGACAGCGCCTCATAGTACGAGGAACGAAGTTGGTCAAGGCGGGAAAACGGGGAGCCGAGCCCGATATACAGCGCGGCGCCGTACCGGGCGGAAAACTGCCGCGCCAAATCGAGCGCCAATGCCTGGACGGTGGGCTTCCAGGCCGGCTCGCCATCGTTTGGGCTGCGGAAAAACAAGACCGGCAGGCGCCGGTTCGCCATCCGCCCTATCCAATAGCGCGTTGGCGCCTTCCCGCTAAGCTGCTTGTCCAGCCATGATTTCCATTCGTCAGCCACCCCTGCATCCGGGAACTGAATGACCATAAACATTCCCGAGGCGATCGAAAACGGCAGCAGTTCCTTCCACCGCTCCCACTCATCAGCCGATACGTCTTCTGTCATGAGGACAGACAGCCATTCGCTTTCCACAAGCGTCTGCAACCGGCGAATCTGCTCCTCGAGCTGGCGGCTGCTCTCCTCGTGTCGCCGCTTGGCCGCCACTTCTTGTCTGACCCGTTCCAAAGCCGAAATGACCTCCTCCTTCCGGCTCGGTTTCAATAAATATTCCTTGACGCCAAACCGCATCGCTTGTTTCGCATAGTCGAACAAATCAAACGCCGACACAATAATGAACTCAAGATCCAATCCGTCTTGGCGAATCGCTTCGATGGCTTGCAGCCCGTCAAGGCCGGGCATTTTGATGTCTATAAGCATCACATCCGGGCGATATTGCTTGGCAATGTCAATGGCCTCGCGCCCGTTGGCGCCCTCGGCGACCACCTCGATGTCCGGAAGGTGGTCGTGAATCATTTTGCAAAGCGCTCTTCGCTCCAACGCCTCATCATCGACGATCGCCACTTTCACCGTTCATCCCCCCTTGCCATCTTGGCAGCCATAACCGCACCGTCGTTCCGTTTCCTAGCGCAGACTCGATTTCAGCCACATCCATCACTCCGTAAAACAGCTGCAGCCGGCGAATGACATTGCGCAAGCCGATGCCGGTCGAATGGCCGCGCCCTTGCTCACGGCGCGTCCGCGGTTCTTCGCCGCGGATCAACGCTTCAAGCTCCGCTTTCACCTGCTCATCCATGCCAACGCCATTGTCGCGCACTTCCACAACGACCCGCCCGTTTTCGGCGAAAACGGACACGGACAGCTCGGCTCCCTGCTCGTACGTCTCAATGCCATGGATGAACGCATTTTCAATCAGCGGCTGCAACGTGAGCGGCGGAATCGGTTGATCGAGGCAAGATGGTTCCGCCTCTAACGAAAACTTGATCCGATCAAAAAACCGCGTCTGCTGGATGAAGAAATATTCACGGGCGATGCGCACCTCATCGGCAAGCGTCACCGTCCGCTGCAAATCGCCCAAGTTGTAGCGCAAAATGGCCGCCACCGCTTCAATCAGCCGCGACGTTTGCTGGGCGTTCTCCAAGTACGCCATCTTCGCAACCGTGTTCAGCGTATTGAATAAAAAATGCGGATTGATTTGGCTTTGCAAGCTTTTGAGTTCCAGCTCCTTCACCAGCCGGTCGAGCTCAGCCTTTTGTTTCATCTCCGCAATCAGCTGCTTTAAATTGCGGCGCATGTCATTAAACGTGATCGTCAACAGCCGCAGCTCATCGTTGGTCATCGGCTCAATATCCGGCCCGTCCAGCCGCCCGTCAGCGATGGATCGGGCAGCGCGCGAGAGAAGAATGATCGGCTTCGTTACGTGGCCGGAAAAGAACACCGCCAGCAAGGCGCCAAGCAACAACGTCGTGACAAACAATCCCATTCCCATATAGCGGAAATAGCGGTTGCGCCGCTCCACTTCATCGTACCGCCGTTGGTAGGCCGTCAGCTCATCGTCAATCAAGTTTAACGTTTCCTCTTGCAAAAAGGACGCAATGTTCATCGTTTCATGCAAGTGGGACGAGTACAAGCCAATATTTCCAGCTTGAAAATGATAGACCGTCAGCGCCGCCTCCTCCAGCAAACTTTCAATCATATGTTCATAGTTTTCCGCCGCCAACCGATCGGACAGCACTGGCAAGATGGCGCCGAGCTGCCGGCGGCGTTGCTGCAGCCAGCGGAACTCCCGCTCATAAGCGCGTGCATACCGTCCTTCTTTTTCCGAGACGTACGCATTGAGTTGTTCGGTCATCCGATTCGTCCGCTGCGACACCTCATTCAGCAACAGCAATCGGCGCATCCGTTGATCATAATCGCTCATCATCTCTTCGCTCGTCTGATACAAAAGAAACACCGCTCCGTTGAGCAAAAGCAAAAACACGGTAAAGCAAAGCAGCATCTTCGTCCGAATGTTCATCTCGATTCCACCCCGCTGTCACCGGCGCTTTGTTGCCTGCATCGCCCTGCCGCTTCAAGCCGAACGTGTTCGAACGTCAAGGACGGCCATCTCTCATGCTTTAGCGGTGTTCGCCAACCTTTCTCCGCTTTCAGCCCCCTCCCTACGGAGGCTTGGAAGGCGCCTTCATGGCGTGTTGACCTCATAATGGCGCGCCGGGCGCAGCGGCAAATCCTCTTTTCGGATCACTTTCGTCTCCGTATTCGTCACCGCCGGCACGTCTCTGCCGGCGACGATCTCGGCCATCATGTTGACCGCCTTGTATCCCATTTCATACGGCTCCTGCACCACGGTCGCCGCAATCGTTCCTTTCTGCAAATAGCGGATCGTCTCCGGAAGCGTATCAAAACCGATAATATACGTCTTTTGCTCGCGGTGAAACTGTTCCACCACTTGGGCAATACCGATCGCATCAAGCGCGCTTGTGCCGTAAAACGCATTCACATCCGGGTGCTTTTTCAAAATCGTATACGCCTTTTCCGCGGCTTGCACACGCGTAATGTGCGACTCTTCGATGGCGACGATGCGGATGCCTTTTTCCTGTCTCACCGCATCCTCAAATCCGCGCACTCGCAGCTGTTGGTGCGCCGCCGTCAAACTGCCGGTAATAATCGCGACCGTCGCCTTGCCCTTCGTATCCTCAGCCAACGCCCGTCCCGCGAGAAAACCGGCATAATAATTATCCGTTCCCACATAGGCGACACGTCGGCTCGTCGGGGCATCCGTATCGATCGTCACTACAGGAATATTCTTGTCCGTAATTTCGTTAATCACGGGGACAAATTCCGCTTCCGTCAACCCTTGTGTGATGATCCCATCGACTTTCGCCGCCGCAGCTTTTTTCAAAATGCGCAAATGCTCATCCATATTCGCCTGCCGCGGGCCGATATACTCAAGATCAACCCCCAGTTCTTTCGCCGCCGCTTTCGCTCCTTTTTCCACGAGCCGCCAGTAATCATTATCGAGTTCCTCTGGCACAAGCACGAAATGATAGGCCTCTTTTGTTTTTTCCGGAACCCGTTCCTTCTCTGATTTCGGATACGCATACACGTTCCAAGCGCAATAGGCGGTGAAGGAAGCGCTTGCAAAGAGCAGGGCGATGCCGCCCCCGTAAAACAGCCGTTTCCACCAATCGCGCATCTTGATCCCTCCTACCGCCATTGTACATGAATGCCGGGGCGCTAGCCTAGACAAAAGAAAATGGATGCCGTGTCTCTCCCTTCTTCCCGCCTGCCGCGGCCTCACATCGCCCTCCTCTTCTTTTCGACGTATATAAATGATGCCCTTTTATGCAAAAAATTCATTTACCTACCTTTTTTGGCTCTTCACCACAACATGTACTTGACAAGCAATACAGTTTCCTGCACAAAGATGTGCCAAAATCGCGGATTTGTTGATTTTCCCTCACAAGCATAAATAAGGTATGTTCAGAAAAAATCAAGTACAACTTTTGGTGAAGAGCCCCTTTTTTACATGGACAATATATGTACCTTAAGAAAAAATTCAAAAAATTTTTGATCATATTTTCCTTTCGATCCTGCTTCTTTTTGTCGAATAATGATATAATAGAAACGGAAAAAAAGGAGGTGAAGATGATGGAGCAGTTGTTAGAACGTATTTTTGATGAGCTGGCTTTTTTGCGGGCGAATATGGCAACGAAAGACGATGTGGCTGCGTTGAAAGATGATATTCGAGCATTAGAAAGTCGCGCCAGTCATATTGAGCAGACAATGGCGACAAAAGACGATATTGCCGCTATGGACAAACGCATTAGCCAGATCGAACAAACGATGGCGACAAAAGACGATATTGCCGCCATGGACAAACGCATCAGCCAGATCGAGCAAACGATGGCGACAAAAGACGATATTGCCGCCATGGACAAACGCATCGGCCAGATCGAGCAAACGATGGCGACAAAAGACGATATTGCCGCTATGGACAAACGCATCGGCCAGATCGAGCAAACGATGGCGACAAAAGACGATATTGCCGCTATGGACAAACGCATCAGCCAGATCGAGCAAACGATGGCGACAAAAGACGATATTGCCAGCATCGAACAGCGGATGGCGACGAAAGATGATGTGGCAGATATTCCGTTTATTAAACAAGCGGTGATGGAAACGTTAGAAACCATCAATGAAATCCCAGCAATAAAACAAACCCTCTCTGAAGCGCTACGAAAACTAGACAATGTTATCGCCAGTCAAGCGCGGCAAGAGCTCGTTCTCCAATCACTTGCATTTCGCTCGCTTGAACAAGAAAATGAGATTCGCGCATTAAAAGCGAAATAATCTAGCCACGCAACAACACTTCTTACCGTAGCAATCAATCCTATACTAAGCGCAAAAAGCAACCGCATGCACGGTTGCTTTTCTCCATTTATGGAATGATGGATCAGGCGCGCGTAATGCTTCTGCCAACAACGATAAAACATAAATTGACAACCAAACAAAAACATCCGACACTGGCCAATCCGCAGCAGATCAAAAATGTCCCGTAACAATCGGAAGAATGCTTCTGTCGTATTTCATGACCAAGCCGCCTGTCGCCGGCGGCTTGGTCAATCCGTTCCTAAGCGGCTTAGTTCCCAGCCGTTGCTTTTGCCTGTTTGAAAAACTGCGGCAAGTATTCTTTATGCGCTTCCAACATTTCGTCCAAAATTTGTTTGGCGATGGTGTCAGACGGGACAAGCGGGTTGATCGTCATGGCGACCAACGCCGTTTGGTAGTCGCCGGTGACCGCAGCCTCGGCAGCGACGCGCTCGAACGACTTGATTTGCTGGACGAGCCCACGCACCGCGACCGGCAAATCGCCGACGGCGATCGGTTTCGGTCCATCTTTCGTGATGACGCAGTTTACCTCCACCGCCGATTCCGGAGGGATGCTCGCAATGGCGCCGTTGTTTCTCGTGTTGACCGGCTGAATGTCGCGCTTGTCGTTGTAAATGGAGCTGATCAAGCTGCACGCGGCGTCGCTGTAGTACGCCCCGCCGCGCTGCTCGAGCTGCGGCGGCTTGATGGCCAAGTTCGGGTCTTTGTACAGCTCAAACAGCTCTTTTTCGAGCTGCTGCACAACTTCGGCGCGCGTCCCTTTCGTTTTCGCCGCCTCGAGCTCTTCAGCCAGCATTTTGTCCGTTTGGAAGTAATATCGATGGTACGGGCACGGCAATACTTTCAACCCTTTCAAAAAGTCCGGCTCCCAGCCAAGGTCAACGATGTTTTTCATCGTCACACCGGAGCGGTCTGGATGGGCGACGAGGTCAATCACCTTTTCAGTCACTTCGACTCCGTCCAGATAGACGTGCAAGCCAAACACCATATGGTTCAAGCCGGCAAAATCAATGTGCACGCGGTCGGCATCAACGCCAAGCAGCTTGGCGACGCCCATGCGCATGCCGATCGGCACGTTGCACAAGCCGACCACTTTCTCCTGTTTCGTATAGCGCAAGACGGCTTCCGTCACCATCCCAGCCGGGTTCGTGAAGTTGATAAGCCATGCATCGGGGCAAAGCTCTTCCATATCGCGAATGATGTCCAAAATGACCGGGATCGTCCGCAATCCCTTAAACAATCCGCCCGGGCCGTTCGTCTCTTGGCCGATCACCCCGTATTTGAGCGGGATGCGCTCGTCTTTCGCCCGCGCCTCAAGACCCCCGACGCGAAACTGCGTCGTCACAAAATCCGCCCCGTCAAGCGCCCGACGGCGATCCAAAGTCAAATGAATCTCGATCGGCACGCCGGCTTTTTCGACCATCCGTTTGGCCAGTGCGCCAACGATTTCGAGTTTTTCTTTGCCTTCCGGAATATCGACAAGCCACAATTCCCCGACCGGCAATTCATGATAACGCTTGATCAACCCTTCGACCAATTCCGGCGTGTAGCTCGACCCGCCGCCAATCGTCGCAATTTTCAATCGTTTATCCATATTCCTCTTCCCCTTTCGCCCTGTTGGGCATGGTATAATCAATGTAGGAATCAACCAGTGGGCTTGAAAGCGCCATCCTTTCCCAGCTATCGCACGTTCCGTCCCATGAAAGCGAGGTGTCCCGATGTTCACTCCTGAACAAATCGCCCAGTTCTCCGAGCTCGACTACGCCATTTACGACTATGTGATGAAACATCCGCATGAAGTCGCGTACATGCGCATCCGCGAGCTCGCCGAAGCCGTCCATGTCTCGCCGCCGACCGTGCTCCGCTTTTGTAAAAAGGTCGGATGCGAAGGGTTCAGTGAATTTAAAACGAAATGGAAGCTGTATTTGCGCGAGACAAAGCGAACCGCGATCATCAGCAGTCAAGAGGCGCTTAAGGAATTTTTCGAACGGACGCTGACCGCCGATTACGAGCGGACCATTCTGGATGCGGCAGCCGCGATCGCCCGGGCGGATCACGTCATTTTCGTCGGATCGGGCAGCTCCGGTATTTTGGCCGAATACGGCTCGCGCTATTTTTCTGCCTTTCAAAAGTTTTCTGTCTACATCAAGGATCCGTTTTTTCCGATTTACGGCCATTATTTCCACAACTGCGCCGTCATCGCCTTGTCGGTGTCTGGAGAGACGTCCTATACGCTCGCCCAAGTGCACCGGTTCAAGGAAAACGGCAGCACGATCATCAGCATCACCAACCGGAAACATTGCACACTCGCGAACATCTCGGACTACAACTTGACGTACTACACCACACCGGAGCGGATCGGGCAGACCGATGTCACAACCCAGCTTCCGGTCGTCTACTTGCTCGAACGGTTAGCGAAAGAAATGTATCGACTGCTGGGACGGAAGACGGAAACGATCGGAAAGGACAGCAGCCCAACCGTTTGAGCCCAACTCTGCTGATTGCAGCAACGCCATCGCCTTGTTGTTGGCTCCATCTACTATTACTAAACCGCGCCGGATGGCAAAAGTAAAGGGCATGGCGCCTTGTTGTAACAAAAGGAAAACGAAAAACAACTGTTTCTATGTTGTAACACTATGTTACAAAGGCAAGAACGGGCTGTGCATATAAGTTTTAGAAGGAAGGGGGGAACTGGGGCGTCCCGTTTCCTAGCAACCCTTCTCAAATGAAGAAATCTTGAAACACCCGTTTCTCTTTTTCCATGATGGTCGATCCAAGGGAACCGGCTGTTTTTCACCAACCTTTTCGCGGACAATGCGTTTGTTTTTGTAAACTCAGCCTTGACACTGTGGTGTTGTTTGAGGCACGCTTAGCGGATTTCTCCTTTGCGCCGCCCGCCGATCAAAAGAAACATCCCCGCCAACAGGCAGGGATGCAGAGCGTCCGCTATGATCAAAAAATTTTCCCCGGATTGAGAATGCCGTTTGGGTCAAACAATTGTTTCAGCCGTTTCATCCACACGACGGCGTCTCCTTTCTCCTCGCGCAAAAACGCCCGTTTGCCAAGGCCGATGCCGTGCTCTCCCGTGCACGTGCCGCCGCGCGATAAAGCGTAGCGGACGATATGGGTGTGCACGCGTTCGATCCGCGCCATCTCATCTGCATCGTTCGGGTCAAAGGCAAGCACCGTATGGTAATTGCCGTCGCCGACGTGGCCGAAAATCGCGGCGGTCATCTTCTGCTCGTCAACGAGCCGACGTGTATCGGCGATAGCGTCGGGCAGCTCGGACAGCGGCACGCACACATCGGTGGAGAGCATCGCCTTGCCTGGATAGGCGGCTTGAATGGCGAACGCCGCATGGTGGCGCGCTTCCCACAGCTTCGCGCGGGCGAGCGAGTCGGTCTCGACCACAAACGAAACCGCCCCCTCCACTTCGCACAATTCGTTGACCAGCTTTGTCCCTTCCTCGACGCTTGACGGGCTGCCGCTCAGCTCGATAAACAACGTCGGTTTCACCGGATAATCGGTTTTTTTGTACGCATTGACCGCGGCGATCGTCGCCTCGTCCACGAGCTCGATTTTGCCGGGGCCGACGCCGGACCGCAAAATGGCAAACGCAGCCCCTGCCGCTGTCTCGAGAGACGGGAAGCACACTTTGATGGCGTTCGTCGCCTCTGGAATGCCGTGCAGGCGGACGACGAGGCGGGTGAACACGCCAAGCGTCCCTTCCGATCCGACGAACAAGCCGGTCAAGTCATAGCCGGCCGACGATTTCACCGCCAAACTTCCCGTCTGAATGACTGAACCGTCCGCGAGCACCACCTCTAATCCGAGCACTTGATCGCGCATGACGCCGTATTTCACGCAGTTCGTGCCGCTCGCGTTCGTCGCCGCCATGCCGCCGATCGTCGCGTCCGCCCCCGGATCGACCGGGAAAAACAACCCGTATCGCTTCAGCGCCTCATTCAGCTGCAGCCGCGTCACCCCGGGCTCGACGATCGCCAAAAAATCATCGGGACGAATGTCAATGATGTGGTTCATCAACGTCAAATCGAGGCTAATCCCGCCTTGGACCGGAATGACGTGCCCTTCCAAGCTCGTGCCGGCGCCAAACGGTGTGACCGGAATGCGATGCTCGTTGGCAAACGCCATCACCCGGCTGATTTCCTCCGCTGTCTTCGGAAAGACAACGACATCTGGCTTGTGCGGCGCATGGTAGGCGATGCCTTTGCTGTGGTGTTCGAGCACCGTTTCATTGATGCTCACCCGCTCGCGGTCGCCGATCAATTCCAGCAGTGATTCGTATACGTTCATCGTTCTCCTCCTCACCCGATCGGATCAAGCGGCGCCACCCATCGATGCGCCGCCTTTTCTCTTGACGCACTCTGATGGTGGATCGATCGACCCGGATGGCATGGTTCGTTTAGTATCGCAACAGCGTTTCGATCCCTTCCACGATGCGTTCGGCGTTCGGCAGCCAATCATCCTCCACCGACGGCACCGGATACGGCGTGTCGTAGCCGGCGATGCGCACGATTGGAGCTGATAGAGAAAACAGCGCCCGCTCACTGATCAAGGCCGCCACTTCGGCGCCAAACCCGCCCGTTTTCACCGCTTCATGGACGATCATCACCCGCCCCGTTTTTTCCACCGAGGCGATGATCGCATCAAAATCAAGCGGCTGCAGGCAGCGAAGGTCGATCACTTCCGCGCTGACCCCTTTCGCTTCCATCTCGGCGGCGACTTTGGCGGCAAGCGGCACGGTCGCCCCCCAAGCAATGATCGTCACATCGTCTCCTTCTTTCACAACCCGTGCTTGGCCGAGCGGAATCGTGTACGGCTCTTCGGGCACTTCCATGCGAAACGCCCGATACAGCTTCATCGGCTCCAGAAACAGAACCGGGTCTTCGTCGCGAATGGCGGAAATGAGCAGCCCTTTCGCATCGTACGGATTGGACGGCATGACGACTTTTAAGCCCGGCGAATGGGTAAACAGCGCCTCCAACGCATCGGAGTGCAATTCCGGCGTCCGCACCCCGCCGCCGTACGGGCTGCGCACGACGATCGGGCACGAAAACCGTCCGGCCGAGCGGAAGCGGATGCGCGCCGCCTGGGCCGCCAGCTGGTCCATCGCCTGGTACACAAACCCGAGAAACTGAATTTCGGCAATCGGGCGCATGCCGTTGATCGCCAGTCCAATAGACGTGCCGATAATGCCCGATTCCGCAAGCGGCGTATCAAACACGCGCCCCTCGCCAAACTGCGCAAGCAGCCCGTCCGTCGCCCGGAAGACGCCGCCGTTTTCGCCGACATCTTCGCCCAGCACGATGATGCGCGGATCGCGCTCCATCTCTTGGCGCATCGCTTCATTGATCGCTTCAATCATCGTCAATTCCGCCATTTATCTCACCCCGCTCCGTTGTTTGCGCCGCATCACTTCGTCTTTTTGCTCGGCAAGCAATGTTGGCGCCTCGCTGTACACGTAATCGAATACATCGACAATCGAACCGGACTTGCTGGCGATGGCCGCCTCGTACGCCGCGGTCACTTCATCATTCACTTGGGCGACAAGCGCGTCTTCCTGCGCTTCCGTCCATAATCCGCGCCGTTCCAAAAGCAGGCGCAGACGGCGGAGCGGATCTTTCGCCCGCCATGTCTCGACCTCTTCCGGCCGGCGGTATTTCGTCGGGTCATCCGCCGTCGTGTGCGGCCCGAGCCGATAGGTGAGCGCCTCGATCAACATCGGCCCCTCGCCGCGGCGAGCGGCTTCGACGGCCTGCTTCATCGTTTCGTACACCGCCAGCACGTCATTGCCGTCAACGAGCACCCCTTTCATCCCGTACGCAAGCGCCTTTTGCGCGATCGTCCGGCTGGCCGTCTGCTTCCGGTACGGGACGCTGATGGCGTATTGGTTGTTTTGGCAGAAAAAGATGACCGGCACGTTGTACACCGCGGCAAAATTCATCGCTTCATGAAAATCGCCCTCTGACGTCGCCCCGTCGCCGAAATACGCCACCGATACGTGCGGTTCGCCCTTCAATTTCGACGCCCACGCGCAGCCGACCGCATGAAGCGTCTGAGCAGCGATGATGATTTGCGTCGGGAAAATGTTCACTCCCTCCGGCATCCGTTTCCCCGACAGACGCCCTTGCACGTAATGGAAAAACTGCTCAAGCGGCATGCCATGCATCAAGCATACCGCCACTTCGCGGTAGCTCGGGAAAATCCAATCGTCTTTATGAAGCGCAAGGGCGCTGCCGATTTGCGCCGCCTCTTGGCCGCTGAACGGGGCGTAGGTCCCGATCCGCCCCTGCCGCTGCATGCGCAACAGCCGCTCATCAATGACGCGCGCCCGCCGCATTTCCCGATAGGCGCGAAGCAGCCATTCATCGGAAAACGCCGCCAGCTGCCTCTCGTCGCCGTTTCCGTTTTCGTCCAAAATTTGCACGACCTCGACCGGCAATTTGCCCGGATCAAACATGGAGTCCCCTCCCACTCTTTTTTCATTGCCGCTTCACTTCGCGCTCTCCCAGCTTTTAGGCAAGCATCGAATGATCACCGTACATCCAAAAGCAGCACTTCCGGATTTTCCAAATAGTAGGCCACCGTCCGCATAAACCGCCCGGCCGGCTCGCCGTCAATGACGCGGTGGTCAAAGGTGAGCGACATTCCCATCATATCGCGGATGACAATTTCGTCGCCGACGACAACCGGGCGCCGTTTGATCGCATGCGCTCCGAAAATCGCCACTTCCGGATAGTTGATGATCGGCGTCGCAAACCACCCTCCGCCCGCGCCGGTGCTCGTGATCGTAAACGTGCTTCCTTGCAGCTCGTCAAGGCGAAGCGCCTGGCGGTGCGCTTTTTCCGACAGCTCGGCGATCTCAACGGCGAGCTCGCGGATCGATTTTTGATCGGCGTCGCGGATGACAGGGACGACAAGCCCCGCTTTCGTCGCCGTCGCGATGCCGATGTGATAGCGCTTTTTCAAGACGATTTCATTCGTCTCTTCATCGAGCGAAGCGTTAAACATCGGATATTGCTTCAGCGCCCTTGTCACCGCTTTAATAATAAACGGCAAATACGTCAGCTTGATCTGCTCCTTGGCCAGCTCGCTGGCCAGGTTTTTGCGGATCTCGACGAGCTTCGTCACGTCCACCTCGTCCATCCCGGTCACATGCGGCGCCGTGTACGCCGATTTCACCATTTTTTCGGCGATTTTTTTGCGCAAGCCGCGAAGCGGGATGCGCTCTTCTTCTGGAACCACAAGCTCCGTGCTGGCGATGGACGTCCATGCGGCTTTGTCCGCCTTTTGCTCTATCGCCGTGCCCCCAACTGGCAAAACCGCGGCCCCGCTCCTTTCACGTTGCTCTGCCACCGCCACGGCTGCTTCCCGCTCGCGGACATATCGCTCCAAGTCGGCGAGCGTCACCCGGCCGCCTTCGCCCGTTCCTTCCACTTCATCGATCGGAACGCCCAACTCCCGCGCCCGCTTGCGCACCGAGGGCGCGGCAATCGCCCGCTTGCGCCCCACCGTTGGGCGCGGGGCTTCTATATGAACAGCAGACGCAGGCTCCTGAGCCAAATGGTCAGTCGGCGCCGCTTCGGCCGCCACCGCCGCCTCGGTTTCCACGACAATCAACGGCTCTCCAACCTTCACCGTCGCCCCTTCCGGCCCGGCAAGCGCCACCACTTTGCCAGCGACCGGCGTCGTCATTTCCACCATCGCCTTATCCGTTTGAATTTCAGCGATCGGCTGATCGGCCTTGACCACATCCCCTTCGCGAATGAGCCAGCGGATGATTTCCGCTTCATGCAGCCCTTCGCCGATGTCAGGCAATTTAAATTCGTAGATCATGCCATATCCCCTTCCCCTTGTTCTCACGTTGTGATTGGAAACAAACACAATGGTGCGGCATCAATGGTGCGGCATCAATGGTGCGGCGATCATGAGGAAACATAGAAGTTAAGCGCTTACAAAAAACGTGGTGACCATTCGTTTTTTCTACCAAAATATCAAATGAATATTTTAAATTTTCCAACCTACAAGATTTATGATAGTCTATAGATTGTCAAACTGTCAATATAAGGAGAGCAGACATTTTTCGCCCGCTTCGACAATCAACGACAGCAACTTCCATTATCGCAACATAACATTTTCGATTTCATTTGTCCCCAAACACCGGGAACGGGTCCAAAACGGCGGGGAGGCTGTTTTTCCCAGTATGAGCCATACAGGCGCCAATCGGCGGCATTGGGTGAAAAAGAAGTTGGTTTTATAAGGTTTTTCTAATTGAAAAATAAAACTAGTTCAACGGCATCACCCGTTTATATAAGGAGGAATTGACATGCGCCTTGCCACGATTCACCATATCGCTTTGATTTGCTCGGACTATGAACGATCAAAACGATTTTATACAGAAATTCTCGGATTTCGCCCCATCCGGGAGCAATACCGCGCTGAGCGCCGTTCGTACAAACTCGATTTGGAGGCTGATGGCGGCATTCAGCTTGAGCTATTTTCCTTTGAAAACCCGCCGAAGCGCCCAAGCTACCCGGAAGCGTGCGGACTGCGCCATCTTGCTTTGGCGGTGGACAACCTCGATGAAGCCATTGCCTACTTGCGCCAACACGGCATCGATCCCGAACCCGTCCGCGTTGATGAAGCGACCGGCAAACGATTCACCTTCTTCCAAGATCCGGACGGGCTGCCGATCGAGCTGTATGAAAACTAAAGAGAAAAGCACGCTTGCTCCATGACGATGACAAAACGAAGCCTCTCCGTTGATTTGTGGTACAATGGGGTCGATACAAATGAAGGAGGCCAAACAACATGATTCGATTCGCAACCATCGGCACAAACTGGATCACCGAAGCATTTCTTGACGCCGCGCGCCTCGTCGATTCCTTCGAACTCGCCGCCGTCTACTCGCGAACCGAGGAGACCGCAAAGCAGTTTGCCGACAAAGTCGGGGCGCCGCGGACGTTCACCGACTTGCAAAAGCTGGCCGAAAGCGACGGCATTGATGCCGTCTATATCGCCAGCCCGAACGCACTTCATGCCGAGCAGGCGATTTTGCTCATGAATCACGGCAAGCACGTCTTATGCGAAAAACCGCTCGCCTCCAATGCGAGAGAAGTCAAAGCGATGATCGAAGCGGCGGAGCGAAACGGCGTCGTATTGATGGAAGCGATGAAAGCGACGCTGCTTCCCACATTCCGGTCCATCCGCGAGCACTTGCCGAAACTCGGCCGCATCCGCCGCTACGTGGCGAACTATTGCCAATACTCATCGCGCTATGACGCCTATAAGCAAGGAACGGTGCTCAACGCCTTCAACCCAGCTTTCTCCAACGGGGCGTTGATGGACCTTGGCGTCTATTGCCTGTACCCGATGGTCGTTTTGTTCGGCCAGCCCCGTGGCGTGAAGGCGCAAAGCGTGAAGCTCGAATCAGGGGTGGACGGCGAAGGCTCGATCGTGCTTCATTACGGGGCGATGGACGCGGTCGTCTTTTATTCGAAAATCACGAACTCGCACTTGCCTTCGGAGATTCAAGGGGAAGACGGAAACATGATCATCGACGCCATCCACACACCAACCAAAGCGGAAATCCGCTACCGCGACGGGCGCGTCGAGGACATCACCGCGCCGCAGGACAAGCCGCCGATGTATTATGAAGCACAAGAGTTTATCCGTTTGATCGAAAACGGAGAACACGAATCGGCCATCAACTCACACCGTCATTCGCTTTGGACGATGGAAATCATGGACGAAGCGCGAAGACAAACCGGCATCGTGTTCCCGGCCGATCAGCGGTAATAAAAAAGTTCCAACCTAGTCTGCCTGGGGCTCGGTTGGAACTCTTTTTCTTTCTGTCTTATTGGATTTCCTTGGCTACCGATAAGCCATGGCTGTCACCTTCTGCTAAAATACGGGCCAAGCCATCCGCTTTCATGCGTCATGACAAACGTCCAGTTGAACTCACTGTCCACCACATATAGATCGATTTTGTCGTTTTCCGCTGCCAGATCGGCGGCTTTCAAGCCGGACGCATCCTCCACGGTGAACGCATCGTCGCCATGTTGAAAGAAAAGATAGCAACACGTTTTCTCTTCTTGATCAAACGCCATTTCCGCTTCTTCTCCTGTGAAACAGCCTCTCATCCCATAGCTGAACAGGTGCCATAAGTAGCCGTTGACTCCATTCCGATTATGAAGGTGGATGCGTTGTTTTTCTTCCGCTGTCAAATGGCCGGCAAACACCTCTTCCCACTGTTGTCGCCATTGCGCTCCGAAACCGGACTGTTTGCGGATTTTGATGTTTCGGCGAGCTAACTGATGAAATAACTCCATTTCGTTTCTCCTCCTGTGACCTAATGTGGCACCGCCTTCATCGATGTGCTCATTTCGTCTGTCAACAAGATGGCTTCTCACCATCTTCGTCACACCGAGCGGTTTTCGTCCGCCCAGCCACTTCCCCGTTTCCGGCCGCACTTCGACGAGCAGCTGCTGCGCACCCTATGCAAGACAGTTTCCCCGCTCTTTGCGCCTGCCTCGCTGCACCGCCCCTATTCCCCCGTCTCGGCAAACCGGCGGATGCGCGCGCCGATTTCATCGCGGACGCGGCGGAACACCGCCAGCTTCTCCTCTTCCGTCCCTTCCGCTTTCGCCGGGTCGTCAAAGCCCCAATGGACGCGCTTCACGTGCGGCGGGGTGACGGGGCAATGGTCGGCCGCATGGCCGCACAGCGTCACGACCAAATCAGCGCGGTTGAGGAGATCCGGGTCGATGACGTCAGACGTTTGGTTCGAAATGTCGATGCCGACTTCCTTCATCACTTTCACCGCATTCGGATTGAGGCCATGCGCTTCAATGCCGGCGCTGTGCACTTCCCATTCCTCACCAAGAAGTTGTTTCGCCCAGCCTTCCGCCATTTGACTGCGGCACGAGTTGCCGGTGCATAAAAAGTATATGACTTTTTTCTTCATCGCTGGTTCCCACCTTTACGTTGATGTTGGATTGCCCGAAGAAAAATACTTTCGCTGAAACGCCAATGCTACGTTGACAAGCGCCAGCATCACCGGCACTTCAATCAGCGGACCGATAACTGCCGCAAACGCCGCGCCCGAATGAATGCCAAACACCCCAACCGCCACAGCAATCGCCAGCTCAAAGTTATTGCTCCCCGCTGTAAACGCCAGCGTTTAAAGTCAGCACCCGCAGCGGGCCGCGGGATTCGCTGTCTCGATTTTGCGAATGTTTTCGTCTTGGTCCGGAACGTATGACAACACCGCTTGCAGCAGGGAGTAGTATTCGCTTTGCGGCCGGAGCGAATAATACACCCATTGCCCCCTCCGCTCCTCTTGGATCAGCCCGGCATCTTTTAACTTACGCAAATGCTGGCTGATCGCCGGCTGGCTGGTCGAAAACACCTCCAGCAGCTCGCACACACAGCACTCCCGCTGATTCAAAATCGCCAAAATCGTCAGCCGCGTCGGATCGCCGAGCAGCTTCAACACCCGAGCGGCTGCTCCTATCTCCATTGCGAGTTGCGGCATATCACCCCTCCATTCATCATCATATCATGATTTGCTTATATAAAAACGAACATCCATCATGAAACGGCCACGCCGACCAATGAAATGGTTTCCGTCAATCAGTATATAAATGAACCTCCCCCACTTATCGAAGTGGGGGTTTCCTGTTTCCCC
>NZ_SDKL01000052.1:0-2948 GCF_004123125.1 Geobacillus sp. PK12 | reverse complement strand
TTTCTATACCCTTTGGATTTTATTGGATAATCAACACGCCTGGTTCCATCTATTCGTGTGGCAGAGAAGATTGGTTTCACTAAGGAAAAAGAAGTATTTATTTTCGGTAAGAACCATTATATATACTCGGGGTTAGAGAAAGTAACGAAGGGTTATTGAACTAAGGGTCCGATATTTAAATAAAATATGTACAAAAAAGCTACCTTACATCATAAGGTGGCTTTTTCATTTGGTCGAAAATCAATAATTAACGATAATAAAGTCTTTTAGAGAAGGGATAATAGCATGGATTGTTGAATTCTGTAAGATAGGGGGTGGATATATGTTACAAAAGTTGTTGCTGACAGGAAAAAGAATATCTCTGCGGACACCAACGCAGGATGATTTGCCAATTCTATATAACCTGATATATGGTGTGGAGAATCCAGAATGGAAAAAATACGATGCTCCTTATTATCCGCTTGAATTTTGCACCTTTGAAAAGTTTTCTAAGAGAATGGAAGAAAAAATGAATTTTAGGGATGTACCAAGTCAAATGATTATAGAATATCAAGGTCAAATTATAGGTATGGTTAGCTATTATTGGGAGGATAAGCGTACACGATGGCTTGAAATTGGGATCGTCATATATTCTCCTGAACATTGGAATGGTGGATTTGGAACGGAAGCATTATCTTTATGGATTGACTATCTCTTTGAAAATCTAACCATCGAGAGAGTAGGGCTTACAACTTGGTCTGGAAATCCACGAATGATCAGATGTGCGGAAAAATTAGGAATGCGATTAGAAGGGAGAATGAGAAAATGCCGCTACTATAATGGCGAATACTATGATTCCATTCGGATGGGTATTCTTCGAGAGGAATGGGATGAGTTTAAAAAGAATAATCCTTTATTCAACTCTCATGGAAGAACAAGTTAACTTCTATCATCTGTGGTGTCACGGAAGTGATGAATGAGTAGATTTTTGTATAATTTTGGTAGACAAAAATTAATTTAAGGAGAGAATGAAATGTTAATCGGCCATATCAAGGAAATTGTCCGTTACCCTGTGAAATCTTTCCGTGGAGAGAGTGTACAAAAAACTAAAGTAATGGAATATGGTTTGTATGGCGACCGTAGTCATGCTTTTTTAGATGAAACAAGATCAGGGAAGTTTTTAACAATAACACAATTCCCAGAAATGGTTCGATATAAAGCAAGATTTGTTGGGGAAGAGTTAATGGAAGAATACCCCAGAGTCGAAATAACGACACCTGAAGGTAAGGTTGTTGATTGGGGGGATGAAGACCTAATTAGAGAAATAGAAAACAAATCAAAACGGAAAGTTTCTCTTGTAAAATATACTCCCTCTTATGTACCTTTAGGGGCAATTGAAGAAGAACACATTCAATTGGTAACGGATGCTTCTTTGCTTAAATTAAAAGAAATATGGGGAAAAGAGGTCAATTATCAACGTTTTCGCCCTAATTTGCTTATATCATTAAAAGAGAAAGTCCCATTTATTGAAGAAACGTGGTTTGGCAGAAGGATTAAAATAGGACGAGAAGTGGAGATTCAATTAAAAAGACATTGTGAACGGTGCATGATTATTACTGTTAATCCTGATAATGCAGAACAAGATTCGTCTTTGCTTAAAACTCTTGTACAACAAAGAAATAATCATTTTGGCGTTTATGCTTCTGTTATAAAAACAGGTGAAATTCATGTAGGCGATGAAGTCTTTCTTCTTGAATGATATTTTGCTAAATCATCATCAAACCAAATGTCAACTCTACTAAGCTCCCGTGGAAGGATAGAACTTCTTGCATAATCTGTGGGGAAGCTCGCTTTATGGCTGGATAACAGGACAGATTGAAGAAGAGTATATTAAGTAAAAGGGCTAAGATTTTGGGGAGGATATTTAATGGAAATTGCAATTGTAGCTTTTGATGATTTTACCGATATTGATGTGTTTTTGCCTTGGGATTTATTAAATCGTGTTAAAGAACCTGAATGGACCGTCAAAATTGTAAAGTTCAAGGATTTTATGAAAAATTGGGTTTTAAAACGGATGAATTAATATTCATGGAAAAGTGGATTTAGTCATCTTTTGTGAAAGTATGTTTATTCCGCTAATGGGGTTCTGTAGTTGAATAGTGGCAATGACTTTAAAAGTTTGAGGAAAAATTCTACAAGCTTTTTTGCAAGATGAGAAAATATAAAAAATGTTCTTGTTCAACTTCCATGAAAGAAAGAATTAACTTCCATCATCTGTGGAGAAGCTTGCTTCATGGTTGGCTAACGAGTTAGTTGAAGAATAGCACTAAATTTGCTTTTATGATAGTCATACTTTTACAAATGAAGGGGGATTAAGATGGAAATTCGTTCAGTGAAAGGGTCAGATTACTATGTCATCTCTCCACTAATCAATGAGTGGTGGGGCGGAAGACAAATGTCTGATAAATTGCCAAAATTATTCTTCGACCATTTTCAAAATACAAGTTTCATTGCCGAAAAAGATGGAAAAATCGTTGGATTTTTGATAGGTTTTCTATCCCAAGCGTATCCAGAAGAAGCATATATACACTTTGTTGGAGTTCATCCGGATTATAGGAAACACGGTATTGGAAAACGACTGTACAATGAATTTTTTAATATTGTTAAAAAGAATGGTCGGAATATCGTCCGTTGTGTAACTTCACCAGTGAACAAAGTTTCCATTGCATTTCATACGAAAATGGGATTTGAAATCGAAAAAAACGGAGATAAAAAAGTAGACGGAGTTTCTGTACATACTGATTATGATGGACCAAATCAAGATAGAGTTTTATTTGTGAAGAGGTTAATTTAATGATGAGCTTGTTCAACTAACGGTTGGCGCCTGTTGAACAGGACATACAAAAAAGACCGATTGATTTCGGTCTTTTTCCGTGAAAATCCCCACCACTTGGTGAGTGCGGTATACG
>NZ_SDKL01000051.1:0-11459 GCF_004123125.1 Geobacillus sp. PK12 | reverse complement strand
TGTTACTCACCCGTCCGCCGCTGACCAAATCAGAGCAAGCTCCGCTTTGGTCCGCTCGACTTGCATGTATTAGGCACGCCGCCAGCGTTCGTCCTGAGCCAGGATCAAACTCTCCAAAAGAAAGTTGATTGGCTTTTTGCTTCAGCCGCAGCACCAAAGGCGCTAAGCGGCCTCCGCTTTTCGTTGCGCTTCGTTTCGTTCAGTTTTCAAGGAACAAAATAATCCTATGGACTCTTCATGGAGCGGGTGATGGGAATCGAACCCACGACATCAGCTTGGAAGGCTGAGGTTTTACCACTAAACTACACCCGCATAATATTTAGTTTAACAAAATCGGGAAGACAGGATTTGAACCTGCGACCCCATGGTCCCAAACCATGTGCTCTACCAAGCTGAGCTACTTCCCGATGATGGCGCGCTCGAGAGGATTCGAACCCCTAACCTTCTGATCCGTAGTCAGATGCTCTATCCAATTGAGCTACGAGCGCAATAGATTATTGCACCAAAGAGACGGATTACATTTTAGCAACTCACTGTGTTGCTGTCAATAGTTTATCTAAAAAATGCGGTCGAGAGGACTTGAACCTCCACGGGGTCGCCCCCACTAGGCCCTCAACCTAGCGCGTCTGCCATTCCGCCACGACCGCATATTGACTAATCAGTGCGGGTGGAGGGACTTGAACCCCCACGCCGTGAGGCGCCAGATCCTAAGTCTGGTGCGTCTGCCAATTCCGCCACACCCGCTAATATGGTGAGCCATGGAGGACTCGAACCTCCGACCCTCTGATTAAAAGTCAGATGCTCTACCTACTGAGCTAATGGCTCATGGTTGGGTATACACTCACAGTGAACGATGTCCCTTCCTCTACAAGCATATTCAAGGAAGCAAGATGCGTCGGGACAACTTGCAACGAACTCGAAGATGTAGCGCTCGTTACTGAGCGAATGGCTCATGTATGTAACACATAAAAATGGCTGGGCCAGCTGGATTCGAACCAGCGCATCACGGAGTCAAAGTCCGTTGCCTTACCGCTTGGCTATGGCCCAGCGATTTAGTGCAATGGCGGTCCCGACGGGACTCGAACCCGCGATCTCCTGCGTGACAGGCAGGCATGTTAACCACTACACTACGGGACCACAAATCGCGGGGATCACCCCGCGCTATTCAGTGACCCGTACGGGATTCGAACCCGTGTTACCGCCGTGAAAGGGCGGTGTCTTAACCACTTGACCAACGGGCCACGCATATACGTATTGGAGTGGCGGAGAAGGCGGGATTTGAACCCGCGCGCCGTAAAGCCACGACCTAACGGTTTAGCAAACCGTCCCCTTCAGCCACTTGGGTACTTCTCCAAAGAAATGGCTCCGCAAGTAGGATTCGAACCTACGACCTACCGGTTAACAGCCGGTTGCTCTACCGCTGAGCTATTGCGGAATGATGAAAAAATTATATGTCATGCATATCTTTACGATGTGCTCGTTGCCTCTTCCTCTGCCAGCTAATTCAAGGAAGCGAGATGCGTCGAGGCAACTCGCAGCCAATTCGAAGATGTGAGGCTCGTCGCTGAGCTATTGCGGAATGATGTTTGACAATCGACATTGTTTATTATATTGAGCAACTTGTCGTTTGTCAATACGTTTTCCCGCAACTTCCTCTGCTGTTTTCCGCCGTTTAGCGACGGCTTTTATAATTTAGCACACGATCATCCTGATTGTCAACCTTTTTTCGCAAAATGTTTTGTTTGATTATGGGCGTTGACTGGACATTATAGTTTAACAATTCTTGACGAAAAGGTAGCTTGTCTATTTTCTCGACTGACGAACACCAAGGCGTGACGGAAGACCGAACAACCACCCGCTTCACAGACCCATGCATGGGTCTGAAAGCGGCGTTGTTCAGTCGCCCGACAGTCGATCGGGCTATGGAAAAGCTGCAAATGTTAAAGTTTCAAATTGCATCTACTCTGAAAATACCTGAGCTTCAAAATGTGTAAAACTGTAATATTCGACATAGAGATATTTTCATCCTTCCGATGGCAACCAAATTTTTCTGTCATGGGAGTCTAGGATCGTTTGAGCTTGCTTCGGCAGCGGCCGCAAACATAACGGTCTATGTTGATCCGTCTTTTGCGGCGGTAGGTGAGGCCGCATGACGTGCAAATGTATGTGTAGATCGTTTTCGGCGCTTTTGTATTTCGAGCAAGCGGACGACAATAGCGAGGCGCCCCCACTTTTTGCAGCAGTTCGCGGAAGTCGCGGTCGCGGTGGCGGTAGCCTTTTCCCTCAAGGTGCAAGTGGTAATGGCAAAGCTCGTGTTTGATGATGGCGATCAATTCTTCCTCGCCGAACTGCTCGTAATGTTTTTTATTGAGCTCAATGTTGTGCGTTTGCAACATGTAGCGCCCGCCGGTGGTGCGCAAACGAGGGTTGAAGAAAGCGGTATGGCGAAACGGCTTGCCGAACACGCGAATGGAAATTTGTTCGACAAGGGCTTGCAGCTGCTTTTGGTCCATGGCGGGTCTCTCCTTCATCTTTTGGCACAGGACAATTCACCATTACATACATATATATTACCTTTCCACTGTCAGGGAGGTGACTGATTTTGCCTACATGGCTGAAAAATCAGATGAGACGAGCCTACTATGAGAAAAACCGTGAGCAAATTAAACTGTTGAACCAATGCTGGTTTTTTTATCGGAGAAAACACTGCTCCTAAGGCAGTGCTTTCTCCATTTCACTCTTTCGGCGGCACCATCGACAGCGATATTCTTCCCTTCGCCACATCGACATGCTCGACCCATACTTTGACGACGTCGCCGACCGAAACGACATCGAGCGGATGGCGCACGTATTGTTTGCTTAGTTTGGAAATGTGCACGAGCCCGTCCTGTTTGACCCCAATGTCGACAAAGGCGCCGAAGTCGACGACGTTGCGCACGGTTCCTTCCAGCTCCATGCCTGGCTTCAAATCTTCCATCTTCAACACATCTTTGCGTAATAGCGGCTTGGGCAGCTCGTCGCGCGGATCGCGCTCTGGGCGGCACAACGCGTCAATGATGTCGCGCAACGTCAGTTCTCCGATGCCGAGCTCGGCAGCCACCATCTCGACTTCGATGGCTTGCAGCGCCTGGCGCAGTTCATCACTGCCAATGGCGGCGGTCGTAAATCCTAACTTACGCAACAGTTGCTTCACTTCCGCGTACCGCTCGGGGTGAATCGGCGTGCGGTCAAGCGGTTCGTCGCCATCAACGATGCGCAAAAAACCGATGCACTGCTCGTACGTTTTCGCTCCGAGCCGAGGAATCGTTTTCAGCTCTTCGCGGTTGCGGAATTTCCCTTGCTCTTCGCGACGCTTGACGATGTTTTCTGCAACGGTTTTCGTGAGCCCGGACACGTACTGAAGCAGGGAGACGGAGGCAGTGTTGACGTTGACACCGACTTGATTGACGACCGTCTCGACGACGAAACGAAGCGACTCGGCAAGCTTTTTTTGCGACACATCGTGCTGGTATTGGCCGACGCCGACCGATTTTGGATCGATTTTGACAAGCTCGGCGAGCGGGTCTTGGACGCGGCGGGCGATCGAGACGGCGCTCCGCTCTTCGACTTGCAGGTCGGGAAACTCAGCGCGTGCAAGGTCGGAAGCAGAGTAGACGCTCGCTCCTGCTTCATTGACAATCAAATAAAAAATATCGCGTTGCACATGCTTCAGCGTGTCGGCGACAAACTGTTCGGTTTCCCGAGATGCTGTTCCGTTGCCAATCGCAATCATATCAACGTGATCGTCATCAAGCAGGCGAAGAAGTTTCGCGCGCGCCTCTTCTTTTCGCTCTTGCGGCGGATGCGGATAGATCACATCAATGCGAAGCAGTTTCCCCGTTTCGTCGACAACGGCGAGCTTGCACCCAGTCCGATAGGCTGGGTCGATGCCGAGCACCGTTTTTCCTTTGAGCGGCGGCTGGAGAAGCAGTTTGCGCAAGTTTTCAGCGAAAATATGGATGGCCCGCTCCTCCGCTTTCTCCGTCAACTCGTTGCGGATGTCGCGTTCAATGGCAGGCTCCATCAGCCGCTTGTATCCGTCCTCGATCGCTTCTGCCACGATGGGAGCGGCCGGGGACGATTCATCAGCGACTGTTTTTCGCCGCAAATAGCGAATGATGTCCTCAACAGGCGCCTTGATCGAGACGCGCAGCACCTCTTCCTTTTCACCGCGGTTTAACGCCAACACGCGGTGCGGAACGATTTTAGCGAGGGGTTCCTCGTAGTCGTAGTACATTTCGTACACACTCTTTTCGTCCTTTTCCGGCGCTTTGGCAACCGAAGCAATCGTTCCTTTCCGCCGCGTCTCGTCGCGCACCCATTGACGAAGAGCAGCGTCATCTGCCACTTTTTCGGCGATGATATCTTTCGCACCTTGAAGCGCCTCTTCAACGGTTGCGACTCCTTTATCTTCGTTGACGAACATTTCGGCCTGTTGTTCCGGAGTTGGGGCCGGTGGACACGAAAGGAGCCATTCGGCAAGGGGTTCAAGCCCTCTCTCTTTTGCGATGGTTGCTTTCGTGCGCCGCTTTTGCCGATATGGGCGGTATAAATCTTCGACTTGTTGCAACTTCGTGGCCTCAAGAATGTCGCGCTTTAACTCTCCCGTCAACTTCCCTTGCTCGTCAATGAGGCGAATCACTTCCTCTTTCCGTTGCTCTAAATGCTGCAAATACTCCCATCTCTCAAGCACTTCACGAATTTGCACTTCATCGAGCGCCCCAGTCATTTCTTTCCGGTAGCGGGCGATAAACGGGATCGTGTTTCCTTCTCGATGGAGCGCAATGACGTTTTCGACTTGCTTTGCTGCCAGCTGCTGCTCGGCGGCAATGACTTCAATGAGCCGCTGTTCGTTAGCCAAGCGATTCCCTCCTTAATGACATGGAAAATAAAAAAGCGCTACCTGTACGCAGCTGCTTTGTGAAACAGTATACATAGATGAAAATGGAAGGACAGATCGTTCCGGGAAGACCGATCTGCCCGTCTCACCAACGTGAACACTCGATAATCAAGACCGATGCCGCACGTCAACGCCGCTTTCCCCATCCGCTCGGCCGCCCGTTGGCAACCGAAAACGCCGTTTCTCCTGTTCGCTGTTATGCCAAAAGCAAAGGTTTTTCGCTCTATCAAAAGTCGATCAGTCCTAAGCTAATTTGCAGCGCCTCATCGACTTTATCCATCATTTCATCGTCCAAATGAGTGATTTTATCGGTCAGCCGTTGCTTGTCGATCGTGCGAATTTGCTCAAGCAAAATGACCGAATCGCGTTCAAACCCGTAGCGTTTCGCGTCAATCTCGACATGCGTCGGCAGCTTCGCTTTTTGGATTTGCGCCGTAATCGCCGCGACAATCACCGTCGGGCTAAAACGATTGCCGATATCGTTTTGGATCACCAACACGGGGCGCACGCCGCCCTGCTCCGAGCCAACAACCGGGGAAAGGTCCGCAAAATACACGTCGCCACGTTTGACAATCAAAGCATTACCCCCCGCTAACTAAGCGTTCAACGGTGTGGTCGGCCTCGTATTCAGCATGAAACGCTTCAGAAGCGATAGATAAATTGATTTTCGCCATTTCCATGTAGCCTCGTCTCATCGCCTCGCGAATTTGCCGTTTCTTCCGCTCGCGAATGTACATTTTCGTCGCTTGATAAATGAGTTCATTGCGGTTGCCGTTTTCCTGCTTTACGAGCACGTCCAGTTCTGTCAGCAGCGACTGCGGCAAACGAACGACGATTTCCGCTGTTGCGCCAGATTCCGACACAAATATACACCTCCACGAACTGCAGCCATTGATTGCTTCCACTTCATGATACCATTAAACAACGGCGCTGCAAAGTCATTTCTCCATTTTCTATCCTTTGTCTTCCGAAGCAGATTATGCATCGCTTCATCCGCGGCCAACGGCGTTTCTCACTTCCATTATACGCTTATTTCGGAAAAAAATACGGGGCACCCGGTAGCTGATCGTGCACGGCACTTCATAATTGATTGTGTCCAAATGGCGGGCGACATCATCGATGGAAATGACTTCGTCCCCTTGGCGGCCAATTAATGTCACCTTCGTCCCGACAGGCAGCGGCTCAGGCAGGCGGATCATGCATTGATCCATGCAGATACGGCCGACGATCGGCGCCCGCCGCCCGCCAACAAGCACATGAAAGTGCTGCAACCTTCGCAGCCAGCCGTCCGCATAACCGATTGGAATCGTGCCGATCCACTCTTCCGTCTGCGCGGTGTACGTCGCACCATAG
Source organism: Geobacillus sp. PK12 (assembly GCF_004123125.1). Lineage (NCBI taxonomy): Bacteria > Bacillati > Bacillota > Bacilli > Caryophanales > Anoxybacillaceae > Geobacillus > Geobacillus sp. PK12. The sequence goes on along the minus strand of NZ_SDKL01000051.1, from coordinate 5,167 downwards.
CTCACCTTTTCGCCTGGTTGCAGTTTTTTGACGTGTACAAGGCGGCTATGGAGCGAAAACGCCTCTTTCAATTCGTATGGGAGGAGCGGCTTGATGTCCGGCGATGGGGCGAGCCCGTACATCGAAATGCCAAAGCGAACCATGTTGAACGCTCGATCGGAAAAACGAAGGGCCGCCGCGCTGTTGGCGCAATGAACGAGCGGCGGCCGCGACGGCAGCCAGTCAAGCATATGCAAAAAGCGGGCGTATTGATAAGAAAAGTAATCCGTATTCACTTCATCAGCGGTCGCAAAATGCGTATACACCCCTTCAAGCACAAAGGGCGGATGGCGATCGATCAAGGCCGCTATTCGCTTTGTCTCCTCTTCGTCTTTAACCCCAAGCCGTCCCATTCCCGTGTCCATCTTTAAATGGAAATGAATCGGGGTCGAACCGTTATACAGCGATGACGCCTTCTCGAGCCAATCAGAGCGAAACACGGTTAAGGCGATGCGGTGTTCGGCGGCCAACGCCACATCCTCGGGACGAGACGCCCCAAGCACTAAAATCGGGGCATCGATGCCTTTTTTTCGTAAGGCAAGCGCCTCGTCCAAAAAGGCGACGGCCAAGCGGGAAGCGCCCGCTTCGAGCGCCGTTGCCGCCACTTGGGCATCGCCGTGCCCGTAGGCGTTCGCCTTGACAACGGCCATAATTTGCGTACCCTCCGGCAAAAAGCGGCGCAAATTCGCGACGTTGTCGTAAATGGCGTCCAAATCAATTTCCACCCACGTATCGCGGTGAAACTCGTCCATCCTCTCTCGCTGCCTTTCTAGTCATAGCCAGTTTGAAAGCGCTTGAATCGATTGGATTCCTTTTTTAGTTTACCATGTTCCTAGGGAAGAAGGAATAGGATGAGCGGCGGAAAAATGAGAAAAACGGCGGAAAACATTGGAGATCGCAACGATTCGTCCACTGTCCTGCCTTCACTGCTTCTGCACAAAAACAAAAAGCAGCTTCTCCGCTTCAACGCGGAAAGCCGCCTGTTTGCAAAAACGCACTGTCATTTTGCCGCTTTTTCTTGCACTGAGCTGGCGACCATCACCATTTCTTCCGGCGTCAAATCGTCCGAGGCGAGCGTAAACTCCGCCCCATTGTACCACCATGTCAACGTTCGGTCGGTGAGGGCGCCAATGGTGAATCCTAAATCAACCGGGTCGCCGTTGACAAGAACTGGCATGCTTGTCGCCGGAAGCACATCCGCTTTTTCTTGCACAAGCGTAAACGATTTTTTGCCGCCGAATGTCATAATGACGCGCGTGCCGTTTTCACCTTTCACTTCTTTTTCCTCGAGCGCTTGAACCCCTTTCGGAAGCTGACTCGGGTACATGACGGCCATCACTTGCTCTTTTCCTTCGGCCATCGTTGGCACCTCAAGACGGGCGCCAGTCATGTTTTTCTTTGTATCAAACGCATCATCATCAAACTTTTTGTTAAACTCGACGTTGGAAAATTCGACCGTCAACAGCGCTTTCCGGTCCGTATCCATCACTTTGACCGAGACGGGCGCCAAATCTTTTTTGCGCAGTGTAATCTCTTGGGTTGGAACGACTTCGCTGTTCGGGTAGTTCGTTTTCGTCTCAAACACATAGTAATCGTCCGTCGCCTTAAACTTCGCCTTCGAATCGCTCAAAATGTCTTTGACGAGCGATTCGTACAAATACGCTTGGCTGCTGTTTTTCGGCCAATCGCTCACAAACTTGAAGGTTTTGTTGAGCGCCGGCGTGAAGACGAACACCCCTTCGTCATTGCGCAAAATCATTTGGCTTTGTCCTTTGTCGGCGTTTTTCAAGCTGACGCGGTAGTAGGACGGCTGCTTGTGCCACACTTCGACATGATACACTTGCGGCTTTTCCCCGGTGCGGAACGTCATTTTCGCCTCAGCCTGATAACCCGTCATCTCATCGACCTTTTCATCAAGCGCCTTCAGCACCTCTTCCTGCGATTTCGACCCGCAGCCAGCCAAAGCAAACAGAAAAATGATGCCGACCAACGCCATCAGCACGTTTCTGCCCATCGCTTCAACCCCTTTGCCTCATATATCGATTTCTACCCATGCACTACAATATATGAGACAACTTTCGGGAATATGCAGACTAGCCATGGCAAGCATCAGCCGGCGTCATCGGTCCAAGGCGCTCAATGACGACTTGGGCGACGGCGTAATCGCGGCTATGGGAAATGGACAGATGAACCGTCTCGCCATCGCGGCGGGCAGCAATGCTCGGCTTTCCGTGCTCATCGGAAATGATCTCGATGTCTTGAAACGATAGATGCCGCCCGATCCCCGTTCCGAGCGCTTTGGCGTACGCTTCTTTCGCCGCAAATCGCCCAGCGAGAAACTCTGCCTGTCTTGCGGGCGGCAACTCGCCAAACTGCGCTTTTTCACGCGGCGTCAAAATTCGCTCTGGAAATTTGCGGCTCCGCTCAAGAAGGGAGCGGATCCGTTCCAACTCTACAATATCAATGCCAATGCCGACGATCACTGCTTCCTCACCTATCCTATCCGCCCTGATGGTCCGACAAATTTTTTATGAGAGACCCGCATAAGATGGCTTATAAAAAACGCCCCATTTCCGCGAAGAAGGGAGACCAACCCGTGTTTCAACATGCAAGCGATGTCCGCTCATTTGTCCGCCTTTATCCCGTCGTTGCCGCCTTATTATTGGTCCATATCGCCGCATGGCTGTTGTTTTCTCTTCCCTTGACAGCGCTTGAACCCATTTGGCAATACGCCGTCGGGACGAACGGCGCGATCCGCCATGGAGAGTACTGGCGGCTTGTCAGCCCAATCGTGCTGCATCGCGATTTCCACCATATGGCCGTCAACAGTTTGTCCTTATGGCTGTTTGGCCCCTGGCTGGAGCACGCACTTGGGAAAAGAAAGTTTTTGTTTCTGTATATCGGAGGCGGAATCGGCGCCAATGTCGCCACTTTATTCCTTCTGCCGCCGCTGTACACCCATGTCGGGGCGTCGGGCGCCATTTTCGCCTTGTTTGGCATGTACAGCTACCTCGCCCTATTCCGCCGCGACTTAGTCGCCCCCCGCCACGCCCAGTTGCTGCTTTCGGTCATGGCGGTTCATTTGCTGCTTGGCATCATGACACCAGATGGGAATTTATTGGCCCATCTATTTGGCTTCGCCGTCGGCGGCCTGCTTGCCCCCTTTTTGTCCATCCGCCCCAAGCGGCCGTCGTTTTACATGCCTCGGCTATGAAAAAACGGCGCTTAATGCGCCGTAATCCGCCGTTTCTTCGTCCGGCTGCGGGCTGAGCCGTCCGGGCGGCCGCCCCGTTTTTTCTCCCGCTTGACCGCTAAAGGCGGCTCTTCCGTCAATTGCACCGGCGTCGTATCCGGCTCGCGCGTCAACATTTTCAAGCAGGCAGCGACAATCGTTACCGAATCGTGCTCTTCAAGCAATTCTTCCGCTGCCCGTTTGTAAAATGACAGGTTTTCGGTCTCCACGACGTTGAGAAGCTTTTCGATCGCGATACGCTGTTGGCCTTCGAGCGCCTCATCAAGTGTCGGCGGCTTCATCCGCTCCATTTTCCGCTTCGTCGTCCGCTCAATATGGTGAAGCTGGCCGATCTCCCTTGGAGTGACAAACGTCATCGCCACCCCTGTCTTGCCGGCGCGCCCGGTGCGCCCAATCCGGTGGACATAGCTTTCCGGGTCTTGCGGAATATCAAAGTTGTACACGTGCGTTACGCCGGAAATATCCAAGCCGCGCGCCGCAACATCCGTCGCCACTAAAATTTCAATCGCACCTTCCTTAAACTTGCGCAGCACCGACAGCCGTTTCGCTTGGCTTAAATCACCGTGAATGCCTTCCGCTGCATAGCCTCGCAAGTTGAGCGCCTCCGCCAGCTCATCGACACGACGCTTCGTGCGGCCGAACACGATCGCGAGCTCCGGCGCCTGAATATCAAGAAGCCGCGTCAAAATGTCAAATTTCTTTTTCTCGTGCACTTCTAAGTAGTACTGTTGAATGTTCGGCACGGTCATTTCCTTTGCCTTCACTTTGACAAGTTCCGGCTCGTTCATGAAGCGCTCGGCAATGCGGCGAATCGGATCCGGCATCGTCGCCGAGAACAGCAACGTCTGCCGCTCGGCCGGCACATGGCTTAAAATCGCCTCAATATCTTCGATAAAGCCCATATTGAGCATTTCATCCGCCTCATCGAGAACGACCGTATGCACATGCTCAAGGCGGAGCGTCCCGCGGTTGATATGGTCGATAATACGGCCCGGCGTCCCGACGATCACGTGCGGATGTTTTTTCAAAGCACGGATTTGCCGCTCGATATCTTGACCGCCGTAAATCGGCAAAACGCGCACGCGCTTGACGGCGCCGATTTTGTACAGCTCTTCTGATACTTGGATGGCGAGCTCACGCGTCGGCGCGACCACAAGCGCCTGAATGGCGCCGTTTTTCACATCCACTTTTTCTACGATCGGAATGCCAAACGCCGCCGTTTTCCCCGTTCCGGTTTGCGCTTGACCGATTACGTCTTTATTTTGCAGACTGAGCGGAATCGTCTTTGCTTGAATCGGAGTCGTCTCTTCAAACCCCATCCGCTCGATCGCTTTCATCACTTCTTGGCTTAATCCTAATTCTTGAAATGTCGTCAATGTTATTCAAACTCCTTATAAAAAATCGTCCCTTTATCCGAGAGAAAGGTTTGACAGTTATCATACCATGTTATGCGGTGATTTGCAATGATGGGCATGGGCAGCGCGCAAAAATGTTTCCACCTCAGCAAACAGAACGTGCCGATCGATACTATGACAAACATGATGGAACGAATTGGGCAAAAGCAACAGCTTTTTTTCCGCCGATCCAATCTGCTCATATAAATAATAGGCGCTTTTTAGCGGCACGATCCCATCTTTTTCTCCTTGCACAATGAGCGCGGGTGCCGCGACGCGCGGAAGTCGGGGACGCACATCGCGAACGAGTTTGCGAAACTCCCTGACAGCTGAAAACGGGGTCGCCATCATTTTGTTTCGATAGCGGAGAAACAGTGGGTGCTCCCGCGCTCCTTTCCATCCATTGGCAAACATCTCGCGGATGTCGCGCCATAATTGGTGTGAGTAAAATATTTGTGGGTGACATTCAGGAATGATTCCC
>NZ_SDKL01000050.1:0-24814 GCF_004123125.1 Geobacillus sp. PK12 | reverse complement strand
TGGTGTGAGAGGACGAGGGTTAGTCACCCTCTCCTACTCGATTTCAAAAATCATTTTTCTGATTTTGACGCATCTGCATCCCGGTGGTATGCTGAAGGTAACGAAAGGCAAAAGGAGGGCGATGGCTTTGGCTGTGCGCAAACAATTGCTTTACGAACTGATTGACCGGTTGGATGAAACGGATCATCAAACAGTGTACGATTTTTTGATGTACTTGCTTGATCGGTCCAGAAAGGAACGAATGGTATGGGAGCGGATTGACGAAACAGATGAAGAAGAAGCGTTGACGGAAGAAGAGCGCCAGCAGCTGCAAAGCGATGAAGGATATATCACCGGGGGAGAAGCCAAGCGTGAATTCGGGCTACAAGTTGATTTACCGTAAGGCTGCAGTCAAATTCATCGCTCGTCAAGACAAAGATGTTCAAGAACGATTCGCTTTCGGGCTGCAAGGGTTGCTTGCGATCCCGCCGCAGGGGGATATAAAAAAGTTGAAGGGGCAGGATGGATTATATCGGCTGCGGGTCGGAACATATCGTGTTTTGTTTCGCATCGATCATGATGAACGAATCATCTATATTGAGGCGATCGGCAACCGCGGGGATGTGTATTGAGGCTTGTATTTTTTGGCTAGGGCGATCATCGGATCGTCCTTTTTTCCTTTAGCATAGCAGACCATTATCGCGTTAACCGGCTGTCATTTACTTGCCAAAACGGGCATGCTATACTCACAGAGGAGGGTGGGGAAGCATGCGGAAGCGAAGAGAGAAAGCGATGCCTCCGACGGTGGAGGGAGCTTTGGAGTATGTGTATGTTCTGGTCGGCGCGGCAGTTGTCGCGGTGGCGTTTAACGTGTTTTTGCTGCCGAATCGGATCGCCTCGGGCGGGGTAAGCGGCGTGAGCACGATTATGCACGCGCTGTTTGGCATTGAGCCTGCCTACGTCCAATGGGCGCTTAACATTCCGCTCTTTATCGCTGGCGTTGTGCTGCTAGGCCGTCAGTTTGGCGTCAAGACGTTTGTCGGGACGGTGTTTTTGCCGCTGGTCGTCTACATGACGAAAGGGATGGAGCCGGCGACGACGAATCCGCTTCTTGGCGCGATCTTTGGCGGCATCGGCGTGGGGCTTGGCCTCGGCGTCGTCTTCCGCGGACGGGCGTCGACCGGCGGCACCGATTTGGCCGCGCAAATCATCCATAAATATACCGGGCTGTCGCTTGGCATGTGCGTCATTTTGATCGATGGCTTGATCGTGTTGACCGCGGCGTTTGTGTTTGATATTGAACGGGCGCTCTATGCGTTGATCGCGTTGTATGTGACGAGCAAAACGATCGACCTCGTCCAAGTCGGGCTTGGGTATTCGAAAATCGCTCTTATTATTACGAATGAAGAAGAAAAAGTGCGCCGCGCCATTTTGCACGAAATCGACCGCGGAGTGACACGCTTGCCCGCGTATGGCGGTTACACGGAACATGAGCGGCCGGTGTTGATGTGCGTCGTCGCGCAATCGGAGTTCACGAAATTGAAACAATTGGTCCGAACCATTGATCCGACAGCGTTTGTCATCGTTGCGAACGCCGCTGAGGTGCTCGGCGAAGGATTTCAACGTACGTAAAGCGGAAGAAATCGGTTATAATAAAGGAGAATGAAATTTTTGTTTTCTGGGGGGAGTTCGCCATGAAATGGAAATTGGCTGCGATGTTCCTTGGCGTTTCGCTCGCGCTTGCCGCGTGCGGCGGTGGCGGGGACAATGCCGGGGAGAAAAACGGCGGCAGCAACGGCGGAGGGGATACAGCAGCGGCTGCCGAGCAAATTTTTAAACAAAACTGTGCGTCCTGTCATGGACAAGACCTGTCGGGCGGGGTCGGCCCGAACTTGCAAAAGGTTGGAAGCAAGTATTCCAAAGATGAAATTAAAAACATTATCGCCAACGGCCGCGGCGCGATGCCGGCAGGAATCATTAAAGGGGAAGACGCCGACAAAGTGGCGGAATGGCTGGCTGCGAAAAAATAATGGACGGATGTTTCTGACTCTTTGAAAGGAAAAGATCGCTTCATTCAAGGAAGGTGCACCGCCTTGTTCGCTTAAGAACGGGGCGGTGTTTTCTGTTTTTGCATCTTTTGTCCTAGTTTCTCCATTGTTCCCCATTTGAAATATAAATGTAAAATTCGACAATAGAAAATCGTGTTATAATAATCCTTGCGGAATTTTGCAAGATTCATTCGAAACAGCTCGAGAAATGGCAACAGGGAAGTCGAAAATAGGTGATGATGATGATTGAAATGCAAGATGTATACAAAACGTATCCAAACGGCGTTGTGGCGTTAAACGGCATCAACGTCCGCATCAAGCAAGGAGAATTCGTCTATGTCGTTGGACCCAGCGGAGCTGGGAAGTCGACGTTTATTAAGATGATGTACCGCGAGGAAAAGCCGACGAGCGGGACCATTATGGTCAACGGCGTCAACCTTGCCAAACTCAAAGACAGCAAAGTCCCTCTTTTGCGCCGCCATATCGGTGTTGTGTTCCAAGATTTCAAGTTGCTTCCGAAGCTCAACGTTTACGAAAACGTTGCCTTTGCCTTGGAAGTCATTGAAGAATCGCCGAAAGTGATCCGCAAAAAAGTGATGGAAGTACTCGACTTAGTCGGCCTCAAGCATAAAATCCGCTCTTATCCGAACGAATTGTCCGGTGGCGAACAACAGCGCGTCTCGATCGCCCGCTCAATCGTCAACTCCCCGAAAATCGTGATTGCCGACGAACCGACAGGAAACTTGGACCCGGAAACCTCATGGGGCATTGTGGAGCTGTTTGAAAAAATCAATGACCGGGGAACGACGATTGTGATGGCGACTCACAACAAAGAGATCGTCAACGCGACCCGGCGGCGCGTCATCGCCATCGAAAACGGGAAAATCGTCCGCGACGAGGCGAGGGGGGAATACGGCTATGACGCTTCATACGTTTAAGCGCCACGTCCGGGAAAGCATCAAAAGCCTTGGCCGCAACGGTTGGATGACGTTTGCGTCCGCGAGCGCCGTCACGGTGACGCTTTTGCTTGTCGGCGTCTTTTTTGTCGTCATGTTCAACATCAACCATTTTGCCCAAAAAGTCGAAAACGATGTCGAAATTCGCGTCCATATCGAGCTGACGGCCGACAACCAGCAAAAAAACGCTTTGCGCCGGCAAATTGAAGCCATTCCAAACGTCAAGGAAGTGGGCTATTCATCAAAGGACGAAGAGCTGAAGCGGCTGATCAAAAGCATGGGGGAGGAAGGCTCGTCGTTCCGCTTATTTGAACAGGACAACCCACTAAGCGATGTATACGTCGTGAAAGCGGCCCATCCGCAAGATACAGTGAAAATCGCCAAACAAATCGAAACATTGCCGTTCGTCCATAAAGTCAATTATGGCCAAGGGACGGTCGAGAAGCTGTTTGACGCACTGAAAGTGGCGCGCAACGTCGGGCTCGTGCTCATTCTCGGATTGTTGTTTACGGCAATGTTTCTCATCTCCAACACGATCAAAATTACGATTTTCGCCCGCCGTCGCGAAATCGAAATTATGCGGCTCGTGGGTGCGACGAACGGATTTATCCGCTGGCCGTTCTTTTTGGAAGGGTTATGGCTTGGAATGCTCGGCGCTCTCTTCCCGATCGCGGCGCTTTCGATCGTGTACTACAACGTGTATCAAGTGTATGAACAGCGGGTTTCCTTGCCGTTTTTTGAACTTCTTCCGTTTTCGCCGTTTATGTGGCAGTTGAGCGCACTGCTGCTGGCGATTGGCGCGGGCATCGGCATTTGGGGAAGCGTCATGTCCGTGCGCAAGTTTTTGAAAGTGTAAAAAAGAATCATACATAGGGAGAGGGGAAAGCGATGAAGAAGAAAAATATGATGGCGCTCGCCGTCGCCGCGGCGCTCGGTCTTGGCGTTCTGCCGCCGGCGGCGGATGCCGTCAGCACTCGTGATATCGAACAAAAGCGAGGGGAGATCGACGCGCTTCGTTCGAAGCGGTCAGAGGTGCAGGAACAAATCAGCGAGGCGCAAAAAAACATCGAAGCCCTTCAATCGCAGCAAAAACAAGTCGCCAACGATATTGAAAAGCTGAACATGGCCATTGAGGAAACGAGCGGCAAAATCCGCAACGTCAGCGTCGACATTGACCAAACGGAGCAGGCCATTGACCAATTGAAACAAGAAATTGCCGAAATTCAAGAACGGATTGAAAAGCGGAATGAAATTTTGAAGGAGCGGCTTCGTTCCTTGCAGGAAAGCGGCGGGGCGATCAGCTACTTGCAAGTATTGCTTGGCGCCCAAAGCTTCAGCGACTTCATCGACCGGATGAGCGCCGTCACCACGATTATGGAAGCGGACCAACAAATCATCCGCGAGCAGGAAGCCGATAAAGCGTTAAAAGAGAAAAAGGAAGCCGAATTGACGGAGAAGCGGAACAAGTTGCAAGCGGATTTGCAAGAATTGAAGCAGCTGCAATCGAAACTCGCGGGCCAGCTGGAGCAAAAAAATCGCCTGATGGCCGATTTGAAGCAAAAAGAGGAAGAAGAGCATGATCATAAGATGGCGCTTGAAGAAGAAAAAGAACTGATCGCCAAACAAGAAGCGGCGGTGAAAGAGCAGCTTGCCGAACTCGAACGGCAAAAACGGGCCGAAGAAGAAGCGAAACAGAGAGGACGTACATATGCCTCGCCAAACGGTGGAGGAGCGTCATCAGGAGAAACGCCATCCGGCGGCAGCACGCCGCCTGTATCGAGCGGGGCGTTTACCCGGCCGGCCAACGGACCGATCACCTCGGGCTTTGGCTACCGGTTTGGCGGCACGGACTTCCATCCAGGGGTCGACATCGGCAAGCGAGCTCCCGTTGTGCCGGTTGTCGCTGCAGCGGACGGCATTGTGTTCCGCTCCTACTATTCTAGCAGCTACGGCAACGTCATTTTCATCAGCCATGTGATGAATGGGCAAACCTATACGACCGTGTACGCTCATTTAGAAGCGCGTCTTGTTGGCGAAGGGCAGCACGTCCGTAAAGGACAAATGATTGGCTACATGGGCAATACCGGTCATTCGACCGGTCCGCATCTTCATTTTGAACTGCATCGCGGCGGCTGGAACGAGGCGAAAACGAATGCGGTCAATCCGCTTGACTATATTCCTTTCTAATTTCGAACGGTAGGTGGCATTGCGCAACTTGTCTGTCTTTTGGCAGGACAAGTTGCGTATTTTTTGATTGATTGGACATCAAGGAAATGGTTTGGCCGCACCACATCCCCCTTGACTCTGTACCTTAGTACACTGTTTATAATGGTACACAACAATGGAAATCTTCCCGTTGTCGAAAGGAGGATGAGTGATATAGGTTTCATGAGCGAGGATCTGAACAAATTAAGAAAGAGACATTTCTGGATAGGAGTGATTTTTACCATGAAAACATACCGAATGACCGTCCGAGGCATGACATGCACCGGCTGTGAACAACATGTCGCCAGAGCGCTGGGGGCGATTGGGGCCAAGCTGATGGATGTCAGCTTCCAGCGCGGTGAAGCGGTATTCGCGTTGCCTGAGGACACGGACGTTGACATGGCGAGACAAGCGGTCCAAAATGCCCATTACGAGCCGGGGGACATTTTTCGCCTGTTTTTAGGTTGACAGGCGAACGGAAGTTTTATATAATTATCTCGAATTCAAGATTTATTGAATGAAGAGAAATGGTTGCGCCTAACGAGGATGAGACAAGAAAAAAACGGGAATCAATAGCGTAGGCGGTGGTGGTTATGGCGCTTGCGGATTCGGAACAGCAAGCGCTTGATGGCCCATCATTTCTTGCAATGAAGGAGTGGAAAAGATGATCCGCATCGACCGGGCGTCGTCCCGATATCATGCCGATTACGGCTGGCTGAAAACATACCATAGCTTCTCATTTGGCGAGTATTATGATCCGAACAACATCCAGTTTGGCCCGCTAAGGGTGTTAAACGACGATTTCGTTGCGCCGCTTGCCGGTTTTGGCGCTCACCCGCACCGGGAGATGGAAATTGTGTCGATCGTGCTGAAAGGCTATTTGCAACATGAAGACAGCACCGGACATAAGGCGGTGACAACGTTCGGCGGCGTGCAGCGGATGTCGGCCGGCACCGGCATCGTCCATTCGGAAGTGAACCCGTCGGCGACGGAAGAGGTGAACTTTTTGCAACTTTGGTTTTTGCCGGAACAATACGGATTGCCGCCGTCGTACGAGCGGACCGAGTTTCCGGTCGACAAGATGAAAAACGCCTTGCTGCCGATTGTCACGAAACACCCGTCTTCCCCGGGGATTGCTCACATTCATCAAGATTTGACGATTTATCTTTCCGATTTGGAAGCCGGGCATGAGCTGACGTTTACCCAGCCGGAAGGACGGAACATCTTTGTCTTTGTCATTGAGGGGGATTTGACGTTAAACGGCGAGGCCCATCTCGAGCGGCGCGACGCGGCCCGCATTACGGACACACCGGCGCTTCGCCTGGCGACGAACGAAGGATCGCGGTTGATGCTCATCGACTTGCCAAAAGAGGGGTGAAAGCGTTTCGTTTTTGTCCGGCTCATTGGTTTGGCTTCCATTCTAGATCGTGCCAAGAAGACGAATCAAGAAGAGGCATCGTTCGCCGCCAAGGGCGAGGGGTGCCTCTTTTTTCCGTTCTGTATGAGTTGAGAAATCAACAAGGAGCGTGTAAACTAGTAAAGGATAGACAACGAATGAGCATACTCGGTACAAGCCTAACATATGATGGAGATAAAGGCATGGCACGGCGTGAGGCGGTGCTTTTCCTTTTCTCATTGGCGGAAGCCGCCGCCGTCTAGGCGGCAGAGGCGTCCGCTTGCTTCACCGAAGGAGAACGAGAAGAGACCCCCTTTCCCTTCTGTTGCAGGCAATGGAAAGGGCAGGTTTAGGGTGAGGAGGAAGCAACGTGAAAAAATCGACGACGGCCGCATTGATGGCCATATCGATGCTCATTGGGGCGGGAGGGACGTACGCTGGCCTTCAGTTGGCGGACCGCCCGATGGAAGGCTCGCTTTCGACGATTGTTTCGAATGAGCCGTCCAAGTCGACGAACGACAGCGAAGAGATGAAAAAAATCCGGCAAGCTTATGAGCTCATTAAGAATCGGTACGTGGAGAAAGTGGATGAAGAAAAACTGACGGAAGGCGCCATTCAAGGGATGATCAACACGCTCCATGACCCGTATTCCGTCTACATGGATGCGGAAACGACGGAGCAGTTCAACGAGTCGCTCGACTCATCGTTTGAGGGGATCGGCGCCGAAGTGAGCATGATCGACGGCAAGGTGACGATCGTGGCTCCGATCAAAAACTCGCCGGCGGAAAAAGCGGGGCTGAAGCCGAATGACCAAATTTTGCGCGTCAACGGAGAAAGCCTGGAAGGGCTTGATTTATATGAAGCGGTATTGAAAATCCGCGGCAAGAAAGGAACAACGGTGGAGCTTGACATTTTGCGCCCCGGCGTCAAAAACGTGATGAAAGTCAAGGTCGTCCGCGACGAAATTCCGATTCAGACGGTGTATGACTCGATCAAAACATACAACGGCAAAAAGGCGGGCTATTTGCAAATTACGTCGTTTTCGGAAAACACGGCCGCCGACTTTAAAAAGAAGTTGGCGAAGCTTGAGGCCGAACATATTGATGGCTTGATCATCGATGTGCGCGGCAATCCGGGCGGCTATTTGCAAAGCGTTGAGGAAATTTTGAAGCAGCTCATCCCGAAAGGCAAACCATATGTACAAATTGAAGAACGCGATGGCGATCGGCAAAAGTTTTATTCCGATTTAACGGCGAAAAAGCCATACCCGATCGTTGTGCTCATCGACAAAGGAAGCGCCTCGGCGTCGGAAATTTTGGCAGGTGCGATGAAGGAAGCGGGCGGCTACAAGCTGGTCGGCGAGACGACGTTTGGCAAGGGGACGGTGCAGCAGGCGATTCCGATGGGCGACGGCAGCAACATCAAATTGACGCTGTACAAATGGCTGACGCCGGACGGGCATTGGATCCATAAAAAAGGCATTAAGCCCGATGTCGCGGTGGTACAGCCGGATTACTTCCACGTCGCTCCGCTTCATGTGGAAAAACCGCTTCGGTATGACATGAACGACGAGCAAATCGCCAATGCGCAAAAAATGCTCAAAGGGCTTGGCTTCAACCCGGGCCGCACGGACGGCTACTTCAGCAAAGAAACCGAACAGGCCGTCCAAGCGTTCCAAAAAGCGAATCAGCTGCCTGTTACCGGACGCATCGATGAGGCGACGGCGGATGCGCTGCAAACAAAAATTATGGAAGCCGTCCGCGACCCGAACCATGATGTGCAGCTGAAAAAAGCGCTTGGTGTGCTGTTTTCGTCGTGAGCGGGCCAATGATGACGGATAAAAAGAAAAGGGCGCCTCGGCTTTTAGCCCGAGGCGTCCTTTTTATCTTTATATTGGCCCGTGAATCATCTATGACGTTCTATAAGCGGGCCGGCGTTTTCTCCCTTTCTGACGGAAGCGGCAGCTGCACGGTCGTTTCGATCGCAAACCGCGGCCGCCGTTTCACTTCTTGATAAATTTTTCCTATATATTCCCCGATGAGGCCGAGGCTCATCAGCATCAGCCCGCCGATGAACCAAACGGAAATCATGAGCGACGTCCAGCCTGATTCCGCGCGCCCGAGAAGTTTGCTGATGAGGGCGTACAGCCCGGCCGCACCGCTCGCGAGAAAGGCCAAAAAACCGATGAGCGTAATGGCGCGAATCGGTGCGACGCTTAAGGACGTGATGCCGTCAAAGGCGAAGGCGAGCATCTTTTTGAGCGGGTATTTCGACTGTCCAGCCCACCGCTCATGCCGGTCGTAAAAGACGCACGTCGAGCGGAAGCCGACGAGCGGAACCAACCCGCGCAAAAAGAGATTGACTTCCGTGTAACGGCTCAGTTCATCGAGCGCCCGCTTGCTCATCAGACGGAAATCGGCGTGGTTGTAAATCAGCTCGATTCCGATGGCCCTCATGAACCGATAAAAGGCTTGGGCGGTCGTACGCTTGAACCACGTGTCTGTCTTTCGGCTCCGCCGCACGCCATACACGATGTCATACCCTTCGCGGTATTTTTGCACAAATTCGCGGATTGCCTCCACATCATCTTGCAAATCGGCGTCAATGGACACGGCACAATCGGCGTATGCCCGAACGGTTTCGAGCCCAGCGAGCAGCGCCCGCTGATGGCCGACGTTGCGAGCAAGTTTCACACCGGAGACAAACGGGTTGCGCTCGCTTTCTTCTTCAATGAGCGCCCATGTCCGGTCGCGGCTGCCGTCGTCGACAAACACGATATGGCTGCCGATGGCGACCGCTCCTTCTTCGAGCAGCTGCTCAAGCAAAGCGGTCAGCCGCCGGGCCGTTTCCGGCAACACTTCTTCTTCGTTGTAGCATGGGACGACGATGGCTAACAATGGTTTGTCCACCATGTTTCTTGCCTCCCTTTCACTCCACTTCGTATACATAAATTTTCCAGACTGACTGTCGATCGGTGAACGCCCGCAAGAAGCGGAGATGGATGTCGCGGGCGTTTTCGATCGGGACGGAGGAAAAAATGTACTTGCCGCCAAGCTGTTTGAACGCCTTTGTGTCGATCTCGAAATGACGAATGACTTTATGCGAGCGTTTCGTGAACATGTAATGTTTCCCGAGCTCTGCCGAAAACAAATAGACGCGGTTGCCCCAATGGTCGAAATAGTCTTTCAGCACTGGGCTTTTGTCCAATTCTTTGGCAATGATGCGGCGAAACTTCCGCTTATACGATAACGGGTAAAAATTGTTGTACGTATCGAGCGTATAAAACCCGTTGTATTGAGCGATGGCCGGGTGAAGCCCAACGCTGGCGACGCGGTAGGACGATACCGGCTTGCCGATGTATTGCTTGATTTTGGTAAATAAATGTTCGGAATAAAACTGCTCGAACGACGGCGTGCCAGCGAGGCGATAGCGGATTTCCTCGTTAAACCCGCCAAGCAAAAGCAGCTGCAGCGCCAAGGCGATCGGCACGAGGCGCCGCCATGCGGTCCGTTCCTTGGCTAAGATTTGCAAGGCCAAGGCAAAATCGACGTAAATGACCATCGGCCGCAAAAAATGGAAGCGGGCGAAATTGAACGTATTCAAAAGGGAAATCCGTTCTTTCAGCGGCTGCCACCCTTTGTAAAACCAAAACGCATACCAAGCCGATAAGGCGATGTTCAACCAAAACAGCAAAAGGAAGCGCCGCTCCAATGGCCCGCGCTGACGGCGGCGCAAAACGAGAAAAAACGCCGCCCAAAGCACCGGCAAGATGATCGGCCCATGGACGGTCATCACATGCGTATGGCCGAGCACATAGTTTTTCAACGTCAACCGAAGGCAGTGGACGAAGCTGAGCCGCGAGGAGAGGAACTCGTTCCGGCTCGTCGGTTCGCCGCTGAAGACAAGCGAGTACACGAGGCGGTACTCGATGGCCAAAAACAAGCTTGTCATCAGGGCGATCGCGGCGAAAAACCGCTTGTTCCACTGCTTGCGGACAACGCCGTCAAACAGCCACACCGCCGCCATCGCGGCGAGGAAAAAGAAAAATCCGAGCACAAAGCTGGCGTAAAACGGAAGCAAGATGATCGCAAGCCATTCTTTCCATGTCGCTTCTCCGTTGCGGATCGACAGAAACGCCCAAAGCGCCAGCGGCATGCCGAGCGTGCTTAACATGCCGGACGGCCAAAACGGTGTCAGCGCAAAAGCAAGCGCCGCCCCGACGCGAATGAGCCATGATTCCGGTGAAGGCAAAAAGTGGCGCCTGAGCAGCCAATACATACCCAAAAAGGCGAATACCCTCGTGATCGTCTGGCTGAGCGCGTACGCCACCATGGAGGGAAACAAAGCGTGCAGCCACACGATGCCGCTGAATTCTGTGCCGAAGGCGTTGCGCGGCAACCCGTTGATCACTTGCGGGATGACGGCATCGATTGGGCCAAATAGTTGGCCGCTGCGAACGAGCACGCGATACCAGGCGATGTTCGAATCCATATTGTCGTGCACGCGAATATGGGCGTGTTCGCTTAACATGTACAGCGGAGAAAGGTAGAGAGCCAATACGATGAACGCGATGGCGAACGCTTTTCGTTCCCTTTGTTCCATTTCGCACGCCCTCCTTTCTTGTACCAGAAGATTGAACAACGTGACCCATTATAAGCCGCTGCGATTAAAAGAGAATAAGAAAATCGTAAAGAAATCGTAAAAGAAGTAGTGAAGATGACAAACAAAAAAGCTCATCATCACAACATGGCTTGACAGGCAAGACGTTTTCTTGAGCCGCCATATAGTAGAATCATTGATTTACTGATTTTTCCTTATGCATGTGAGTCAGACATGATCTGAAACAGTCAAGTACAACGTTTGGTGAAGAGCCACAAAAAAAGAAAGTGTTCCAACGCCCAATGGTGCACCGTTTATGACCACCATCATATACGCGTGAAACACCTTCACAAAATGATCGATCATCTTTTCTTGAAAGGGCGACGATCTTTTCGGTCCAACCTGCATGAAACCCGTCAGGCAAACAGCCCCATCACGCGCCTAAAGCCGCGCCGTTTTCGTTTCGCTTCTTTCGGCGGTTCATGCGGGGATGGGGGCCGGGTGTTCAACTGCTGTTCAAGACGGGCGACCGTTTGCTCCAGCACGGCGAGGCGGGCGGCGATTTCCTCCATTTCTTGACGGTGATGCAACAGTTGAATGGAGACAACATCATCCGCTTTTTGTTCCAATTGTTGCTCGAGTTCATCCAAACGCGAGGAGACGCGGTCCATTTCCGGTTCGATATATTCTTGGAACAGAGCGTGAATGGGAACGTTTGGCGGCGTTGTGGAAGAACGGCTAGAGGCCGGCGGTGCTTCGGGTGTTGCTTCTGGCGGCGCTTCCATGGCGGCGCCTTGTTCAAATTTGACACGTTCGAGCAAGGCGACCGTTTTTTCATCAAACAAGTAGTGGCCGGCCTCGTTTCTCCGCAACGGAATGTCGTATTTGCGCACCCAGCGCTGGATCGTTTTCGGCGATACACCAAGGCGAGCAGCGACGTCGGACGTTTTCAATTCCATCGTTTCACTCCTCCTTGTTTCGTCTTGTTTATCCTTTTTCCTCTGCATCTTTGAAAATCCTTCCCAGCCGACAAAACTAGTGTTGATTCGGCAAAGAAAGTGGAAAACAGCGAAGATTCGCCATTGGCGAAAAAAGATGGCTGTGGGCATGGGAATTGGTCATGCCATTTGGTAGAATAGAAGATAAAGAATGATGAACGACGCAAGGGGTGAAGCGGATGGCAACATGGTGGCTGGAATGGCTTGAGGGCGTCGCGTCGGTTTGGCGGCAGCCGCTTCTTTATTATGGCGCCGCGCTCGCTTTGGCCGTCGGTTGGCGGCGGGTGAAGCGGGAGCGCCGCGATTTTCATGTGCGCGTCTACAGCCTATGGCAAGAGTGGCGCGGGCTTTGGACAAAAGGATGGACGGTTGGGCTGGTGTTGTCGGCGGCGGCCGTCGGCATCGGGATCGCGGTGCCGCAGGAAGCGGTTTGGGCGGTGACGGTGCTGACGGTGCTCTTGAGTTTGACGATGGAAGCGCGGTTGTTGTCAGCGGCGTATACGGCAGGCGGCGCACTTCTCGCGTTCGGCTTGGCGGAGCGAAGCGGCGCGTTGTCCCGCTGGCTTCCCGATGGCATGACGGCGGCGCCGGCTTTGGCGGTGTGGCTTGCGTTGCTTTTGTTTTCGGAAGGATGGCTCATCATTCGCACGCGAAACGAGGCGGCCTCGCCGCAGCTTGCGAAAAGCAAGCGAGGGATGACGGTCGGCTTGCAATGGACGCAGCGTCTTTGGTTTGTGCCGGTTGTGCTGCCCGTATCAGGCGGCGCGCTGCCTCCGGCTTCCTGGTGGCCGCTCGTTTCGCCGGGAGACGGCTATTCATTTTGGCTCGTGCCGTTTCTTCTCGGCTTTTCCCAGCGCCGCCAGCACATGCTGCCGGCGGAAGCGGCGCGCGCGGAGGGGCGGCTTGTTGTTCGGCTGGCGTTCGTTGTCGCCCTATTGGCTGCTTCCGGCCTATGGTATCCACCGTTGGCGGTGGCGGCGGGGGCTATGGCCATCATCGGCCGTGAATGGATCGCGTTTTCCGGGCATCGCGCCGACCGCGCCCGTCCGCCCCGCTTTGCCCGCCATCCGCACGGCTTAGTGATTGTCGGCGTGCTTCCTGGCTCGAAAGCGGAAAAAATGGGGCTTTCGATCGGAGAAGTCATCATCAAAACAAACGGCGCCCCGGTGCGGACCGAAACCGAGTTTTACGAGGCGCTCCAACGCAACCGCGCGTTCTGCAAGTTGGATGTCGTCGGACATAACGGCGAAGTCCGTTTCGTCCAAGGGGCGCTCTATGAGGATGAGCATCATGAACTCGGGCTGCTGTTCGTCCGTGATCGGAACGCATCAGCGTCTGAAGCTGTTTCGTAAAGGAGAATGGATCATGTGGTTTTTGGCGGCACTCATCATTCCGTGCCTATTGGTGCTGTTGTTTGCGCGGGTGACGTACAATCGGTACATTGCTGTGCTGTTGACGACGGCGCTGCTTGTCGCTTCCTACTTGAAAGGCTATACGGATGAGCTGCATGAAATCGTCGCTGACATTGCATCGACGATCGCCGGCTTTCTTTGGGCCGGCCGCATGCTCGACCATCTGAAGCAAAAATGAAGCGGCGTTGTCGGTTCAACCGTCTGTTTTTGGAAAAAGGCATCGTCGGCTGAACCTCGGATTGTCGAAACGGAACGGAGCGAAGACGCGGACCTTGGGCATGAATGGGTCCGCTTTTTCGCGTTAGGGGAATGGAAAATGCTGTGCAGAATGGTGCGAATATGAGTTCGCATTTTTGATGCATGGATCATCACGATGTGATACAATGGGGAAAGATGGTACGAAGGAGGAGGCGAAACGGTGGAGGGCCGTTTTCAATTAGTGTCGCCATACGAACCGCAAGGCGATCAGCCGCAGGCGATCGCCAAGCTTGTGGACGGCTTGCAGCGGGGTGTGAAACATCAAACGCTGCTTGGGGCGACGGGGACGGGCAAAACGTTTACGATCTCGAACGTGATCGCCCAAGTCAACAAACCGACGCTTGTCATCGCCCACAACAAAACGCTCGCCGGTCAATTGTACAGCGAGCTGAAAGAGTTTTTCCCGCACAACGCCGTCGAATATTTTGTCAGCTATTACGATTACTATCAGCCGGAAGCGTATGTGCCGCAGACGGATACGTACATTGAAAAAGACGCGAAAATCAACGATGAAATCGACAAATTGCGGCACTCGGCGACATCAGCCTTGTTTGAGCGCCGGGACGTGATTATCGTTGCGAGCGTGTCGTGCATTTACGGTTTAGGGTCGCCGGAAGAATACCGGGAGCTCGTCGTTTCATTGCGCGTCGGGATGGAAATCGAGCGCAACGCGTTGCTGCGGCGGCTCGTTGACATCCAATACGACCGCAATGACATCGATTTTCGCCGCGGCACGTTCCGCGTCCGCGGCGATGTCGTCGAAATTTTCCCCGCGTCGCGCGATGAACATTGCATTCGCGTCGAATTTTTCGGCGATGAAATCGACCGCATCCGCGAGGTGGACGCCTTGACCGGCGAGGTGCTCGGCGAGCGGGAGCACGTCGCCATTTTTCCGGCGTCGCACTTCGTGACGCGCGAGGAGAAAATGCGGCTCGCCATTCAAAACATCGAACAAGAGCTCGAGGAGCGGCTCGCCGAACTGCGTGCGCAAGGGAAGCTTTTGGAGGCGCAGCGGCTCGAGCAGCGGACGCGCTATGATCTTGAAATGATGCGCGAGATGGGCTTTTGTTCCGGCATCGAAAACTACTCGCGCCATTTGGCGCTGCGGCCGCCGGGCTCGACGCCGTACACCTTGCTTGACTATTTTCCGGACGATTTTTTGATCATCGTTGATGAGTCGCACGTCACCTTGCCGCAGTTGCGCGGCATGTACAACGGCGACCGGGCGCGCAAGCAAGTGCTCGTCGACCACGGCTTCCGCCTGCCGTCGGCGCTTGACAACCGGCCGCTCACGTTTGAAGAGTTCGAGCAAAAAATCAATCAAATTATTTACGTCTCGGCGACGCCAGGGCCGTACGAGCTTGAACACAGCCCGGGCGTTGTCGAACAAATCATCCGCCCGACCGGGCTTCTCGACCCAACGATCGACGTCCGCCCGACGAAAGGGCAAATCGACGATTTGATCGGCGAAATTCATGAGCGCGTCGAGCGGAACGAGCGGACGTTGGTGACGACGCTGACGAAAAAGATGGCGGAGGATTTGACCGATTATTTGAAAGAAGCGGGGATCAAGGTGGCGTATTTGCATTCGGAAATTAAGACGCTCGAGCGCATTGAAATCATCCGCGATTTGCGGCTCGGCAAATACGATGTACTGGTCGGCATCAACTTGCTTCGCGAAGGGCTCGACATCCCAGAAGTGTCGCTTGTCGCCATTTTGGACGCCGACAAAGAAGGGTTTTTGCGCTCGGAGCGCTCGCTCATCCAGACGATCGGCCGGGCGGCGCGCAACGCGAACGGCCATGTGATCATGTACGCCGATACGATCACGAAATCGATGGAAATCGCCATTCAAGAGACGAAGCGGCGCCGCGCGATTCAAGAAGAGTACAACCGAAAGCACGGCATCGTGCCGCGCACGGTGAAAAAGGAGATTCGCGACGTCATCCGCGCGACGTATGCGGCGGAAGAGACGGAGATGTACGAGGCAAAGCCGGCGGCAGCGATGACGAAACAAGAGCGGGAAGAGCTGATTCGAAAGCTCGAAGCGGAAATGAAAGAGGCGGCCAAAGCGCTCGACTTCGAGCGGGCCGCCCAGCTGCGCGATATCATTTTCGAATTGAAAGCGGAAGGGTGATGGCCGGGTGAACGGAATGGATAAAATTATCGTCAAAGGGGCGCGCGCCCACAACTTGAAAAACATTGACGTCGAAATCCCGCGCGGCAAGCTCGTCGTCTTGACCGGGCTGTCCGGGTCGGGGAAGTCGTCGCTGGCGTTTGATACGATTTACGCGGAAGGCCAGCGGCGCTACGTCGAATCGCTGTCGGCGTATGCCCGCCAGTTTTTAGGGCAGATGGAAAAACCGGACGTCGATGCGATTGAAGGCTTGTCGCCGGCCATTTCGATCGATCAAAAAACGACGAGCCGCAACCCGCGCTCAACCGTCGGCACGGTGACGGAAATTTACGACTACTTGCGGCTTCTATTCGCCCGCATCGGCCGCCCCATTTGCCCGACGCACGGCATTGAAATCCAATCGCAGACGATCGAGCAAATGGTCGACCGGCTGCTCGCTTACCCGGAGCGGACGAAAATGCAAATTTTGGCGCCGATCGTCTCGGGAAAAAAAGGGACGCACGCCAAGACATTGGAGGATATTCGCAAACAAGGGTATGTGCGCGTCCGCATTGACGGCGAGATGCGCGAGTTGACGGAGGACATTGAGCTTGAAAAAAACAAAAAACATTCGATTGATGTCGTCGTCGACCGCATCATCATCAAAGACGGCATCGCATCAAGGCTTGCCGATTCGCTTGAGACGGCGCTGAAGCTCGCCGACGGCAAAGTTGTCGTTGACGTGATCGGCGAGGGGGAGCTCTTGTTCAGCGAAAAGCACGCTTGTCCGTACTGCGGCTTTTCGATCGGGGAGCTTGAACCGCGTCTGTTTTCGTTCAACAGTCCATTCGGCGCCTGCCCGGACTGCGACGGGCTCGGGGCGAAGCTCGAAGTGGATCTCGATTTGGTCATCCCGAACGATGAGCTGACGTTAAAAGAACACGCCATCGCTCCGTGGGAGCCGCAAAGCTCGCAATATTACCCGCAGCTGCTCGAAGCCGTGTGCCGCCATTACGGCATCCCGATGGACGTGCCGGTGAAGGATTTGCCGAAAGAGCAGCTCGATAAAATTTTGTACGGCAGCGGCGGAGAGCCGATTTATTTCCGCTATACGAATGATTTCGGGCAAGTGCGCGAACAATACATCGCATTTGAAGGCGTCATTCCGAACGTCGAACGCCGCTATCGCGAGACGAGCTCGGACTACATCCGTGAGCAGATGGAAAAGTATATGGCGGAACAACCATGTCCGACATGCCAAGGCTACCGGCTGAAAAAAGAAAGCCTGGCCGTCCTTGTCGGCGGCAAGCATATCGGCGAGGTCACCGCCATGTCGGTGACCGAGGCGCTCGCCTTTTTTGACGGGCTCGAGCTGACCGAAAAAGAAGCGCAAATCGCCCGCCTTATTTTGCGTGAAATTCGCGACCGGCTCGGCTTTTTGCAAAACGTCGGCCTCGACTATTTGACGCTCAGCCGCTCGGCAGGAACGCTCTCCGGCGGCGAGGCGCAGCGCATCCGCTTGGCGACGCAAATCGGCTCGCGGCTGACGGGGGTGCTGTATGTGCTCGACGAGCCGTCGATCGGGCTTCATCAGCGCGACAACGACCGGCTGATCGCGACGTTGAAAAGCATGCGCGACCTCGGCAATACGCTCATTGTGGTGGAGCACGACGAGGATACCATGCTGGCCGCGGACTATTTGATTGACATTGGTCCGGGGGCGGGCATCCACGGCGGCGAGGTCGTCGCCGCCGGCACGCCGGAAGAAGTGATGAACGACCCGAACTCGCTCACCGGCCAGTATTTATCGGGGAAAAAATTCATCCCGATTCCGGCCGAGCGTCGCCGTCCGGACGGACGTTGGCTTGAGGTCGTCGGCGCGCGCGAGCATAACTTGAAAAACGTATCGGTGAAAATCCCGCTCGGCACGTTTGTCGCTGTCACCGGGGTGTCGGGCTCGGGCAAAAGCACGCTCGTGAACGAAGTGTTGTATAAGGCGCTGGCGCAAAAGCTGCACCGGGCGAAGGCGAAACCGGGCGAACATCGCGGCATCCGCGGGCTGGAGCATCTCGATAAAGTCATTGACATCGACCAGTCGCCGATCGGCCGCACGCCACGCTCGAACCCGGCGACGTACACCGGGGTGTTTGACGACATCCGCGACGTGTTTGCCTCGACGAACGAAGCGAAAGTGCGCGGCTACAAAAAAGGGCGGTTCAGCTTCAATGTCAAAGGCGGGCGCTGCGAGGCGTGCCATGGCGATGGCATCATCAAAATTGAGATGCACTTTTTGCCGGACGTGTACGTCCCGTGCGAAGTGTGCCACGGCAAACGGTACAACCGCGAGACGCTCGAGGTGACGTATAAAGGAAAAAACATCGCCGAGGTGCTCGACATGACGGTCGAAGATGCGCTCGACTTTTTCGCCTCGATCCCGAAAATCAAACGCAAGCTCGAGACGCTCTATGACGTCGGGCTCGGTTATATGAAGCTCGGCCAGCCGGCGACGACGCTCTCGGGCGGCGAGGCGCAGCGCGTCAAGCTCGCCGCTGAGCTTCACCGCCGCTCCAACGGCCGGACGCTCTACATTTTGGACGAGCCGACGACCGGGCTTCATGTCGATGACATCGCCCGGCTGCTTGACGTGCTCCACCGGCTCGTCGACAACGGCGATACCGTGCTTGTCATTGAACATAACTTGGACGTCATCAAAACCGCGGACTATATCATTGACTTAGGTCCGGAAGGCGGCGACCGCGGCGGACAAATCGTCGCCGTCGGCACGCCGGAAGAGGTGGCCGAGGTGAAGGAGTCGCACACCGGCCGCTACTTAAAACCGATTCTCGAGCGCGACCGGGCGCGCATGCAGGCGCAATATGAAGCGGTGAAGGCGTAAAGGCCTTTGCGGCTTTGTCCGCCGCTTGGGACACCGGCGGCCGCCGCCTTTTTTTGCCGTCGGCAGGAAACTTTTCCTAGCGGCCGTCGTATATACAGGTAAAGGAAACTTGGAAAGGGGATTGCCGATTGTCGACGAACAAAGTGTTATCCGCGCTTTGTTATTTCAGCGTCTTTTTTGCGCCGTTCATTTTGCCGATTGTCGTCTATTTTGTTGTCGAAGATCTTGAAGTCAAACGCCATGCGAAGCGGTCGCTCGTGTCGCATTTGATTCCGGCCGTTACGATCCTCTTGTTCATTGCGTTGGCCGCGTCGCCGGTGTTGTTTGGCCATTGGAGTGGGGAATCGTTTCTTTTTGGCGGCGGGCTCGTCTGGCTTGGATTCCTTGTTGCTGGAGCGGTGAACCTCGTTGTCATCGTTTGGAATGTCGTAAAAGGGATTCAAGTGTTAAAATAAGAGAAAGCGTCCGTTTGCCAGCGATGCCGCGCGAGCAGCGAACAGCGCCGCATGAAGCCTGTAAAAAGGCATTGGCCGGCGGGCGCGAGACTCGAATAAAGATGGTGATGGGATGCTCAATTGGTTGATCGGTGTGTTGATCAATACGGTGTTGCTCATGGCGATCGACGGCTATTTTGACGATATTCATTTCAGCGGCGTCGGCGCGGCGTTTTTGGCGAGCGTCATTTTGGCGGTGCTCAACGCCGTCGTGCGCCCGGTGCTCATCTTGTTGACGCTGCCGGTGACGGTGTTGACGCTTGGATTGTTTTTGTTTGTCATTAACGCCATCACGCTCATGATGACCGCCGCGCTGATGGGGGATGCGTTCCAAATCGGCGGCTTTGGCACCGCGCTGCTTGCGTCGATCGTCTTGTCGTTTTTCCATTTGCTTGTGCAAAAAGCGATTATCGAGCCGCTGCGCAACCGGTCGTAACGGGGGCGTGATCCATTGGAAGGCCGGTGGCGCCATGGTTTTCCGTGATCGTGTGAAAAGATGGCGAATGCGGCAAGGGGTTGCAATGGGAGAAACGATGCGGTGAAGATCGTTTCGGTTTGATGTGTTTGGCTTGATCGGGACGGGGGGAGCCGTCCCTGTTTTGTTTTCCCCGATGTTTTCCATTCAATGGCGGAACGAAACGTGTTACAATGGAAAAAGATGAAGAAAGGGGAGAAAGGCGACGTATGCCAAAAGTGCGGACGAAAGACATCATTGAACAGTTCCAGCTCGAGCTCGTCAGCGGCGCGGAGGGCATTTACCGCCCGATTACGACAAGCGATTTGTCGCGGCCGGGGATTGAAATGGCCGGCTATTTCGCCTATTACCCGGCGGAGCGTCTGCAGTTGCTCGGACGGACGGAGCTGTCGTTTTATGAAACGTTGACGCCGGAAGAAAAAAAGTCTCGGATGGAACGGCTTTGCACCGACATTACGCCGGGGATCATCGTCTCGCGTGGACTTGAGGTGCCGCCGGAGCTGATCGAAGCGTCGGAGCGCCAGTCGGTGCCGGTCATGCGCTCGACGATGAAAACGACCCGCCTGTCGAGCCGATTGACAAACTATTTGGAAAGCAAGCTCGCCCCCACCACCGCGGTGCACGGGGTGCTCGTTGATGTGTACGGCGTCGGGGTGTTGATCACGGGCAAAAGCGGCGTCGGCAAAAGCGAAACGGCGCTCGAGCTCGTCAAACGCGGCCATCGGTTGGTCGCCGACGACTGTGTGGAAATCCGCCAAGAAGATGAAGATACGCTCGTCGGCAGCGCGCCGGAGCTGATCGAGCATCTGCTTGAAATTCGCGGCCTCGGCATTATTAATATGATGACGCTGTTCGGCGCAGGGGCGGTGCGGACGCATAAGCGCATTTCGCTCGTCGTCGACTTGGAGCTTTGGGATCCGGAGAAGCAGTACGATCGGCTCGGGTTGGAAGAAGAGAAAGTGAAAATTTTGGATACCGAATTGCCGAAACTGACGATTCCGGTTCGTCCGGGCCGCAACTTGGCGGTCATCGTCGAAGTGGCGGCGATGAACTTCCGGCTGAAACGGATGGGGGTCAATGCGGCCGAGGAGTTTTCGGCGCGCTTGAGCGACGCCATCGAAGACGGCGCGCACGATTACGACTGATCGGCGGCGTTTCTTGCGTCAAAGGAATGGATCTCGTTTGGGCATGAAGCATAGGAGGTGGTAAACGATGGAATCGACGATTCAGCCGCTTGACCGCGTGTTTTTGCACCTTGGCCCGATTACGATTTATTGGTACGGCGTCATTATCGGCACGGGCGTTTTGATCGGCTTGTGGCTTGCGACGCGCGAAGCGGTGCGGCGCGGCTTGCCGAAAGAGACGTTTGTCGATTTGGTGCTGTTCGCCGTGCCGATCGCCATTGTGTGCGCGCGGGCGTATTACGTGCTGTTTGAATGGCACTATTATTCAAAGCATTTGTCAGAGATTCCAAAAGTTTGGCAAGGCGGCCTCGCCATTCACGGCGGTTTGATTGGCGCGGTGGCGACGGGCGTCGTGTTTGCCCGCGTGCGTGGGCTGTCGTTTTGGAAGCTCGCTGATATTGCCGCACCAAGCATCATTTTAGGCCAGGCGATCGGGCGCTGGGGCAATTTTATGAACCAAGAGGCGCACGGCGGCCCTGTGTCGCGCGCGTTTTTGGAGAGCTTGCATTTGCCTGACTGGATCATCAACCAAATGTACATTGACGGCCGCTATTGGCATCCGACGTTTTTGTACGAATCGCTTTGGAATTTGGCCGGCTTTTGTCTTTTGCTTTGGCTCCGGCGCGTCAACTTGCGGCGCGGCGAGCTGTTTTTGTCGTATTTGATTTGGTACTCGATCGGCCGCTTTTGGATTGAAGGGATGCGCACCGACAGCTTGATGCTCGCCGGCAGCCTGCGCGCGGCGCAAGTCGTGTCCGTGACGCTCATCGTTTTGTCCGTCGCGCTTTGGATCGTGCGCCGGACAAAAGGCTGGGCGGACGCGCGCTATCGGGATGAATAGCCGTTAGAAGCGGCGAAACGCTGCGGACTTGTTCGGTTTGCGGGAAACCACGATGAATGAAGCTGCTTCGCCGCCGCGCTTCTTAATGGGAACAACCGTGTTGGGAGCCGCATTCCCTCTTTTTTAGGTTGGCCTGGGGCGAATTAAAAAGATACTTGTGCGCGGCATCCAGAGAATTGAGGTTTCATCGCACCGCGGCATGAAGGCAAGCAAAGGAGAGAGGAGAACATGACAGGAATGTTGCAGCGCGGCGTGCTCGCCGGGCTGAAGACCGCGTGGGCGCTTGGGAAAATTATTTTTCCAGTGACGCTCATTTTAGCGCTGTTGCAGCCGACGCCGCTGTTTTCGTGGCTCATTGACTTTGTCACGCCGTTCATGAAATGGTTTGGCTTATCCGGCGATGCGGCTGTGCCGCTTGTGCTCGGCAACTTGCTCGGGCTGTATGCGGCGATCGGGGCGATGCTGACGATCGAGTTGACGGTGAAAGAAGTGTTCATTCTCGCGGTCATGCTTTCCTTTTCCCATAACTTGATCGTCGAGTCATCGGTCGCCTCGCGCACCGGCATGAGCGTCTGGCTCATGATCGTCGTGCGCGTCGGGCTCGCTGTCGTGTCAGGTTTGTTGATCGCCCATTTCTGGGACGGGGGGCAGGAGATCGCCCGATACGGGTTTGTCGCGCATGAAGCCGCCCCGCCGTCCGGTTGGGGAGAGATCATCTTGGCGGCGCTGAAAAAAGCGGTTACCGGCATTGTGCAGCTCGTCGCGATCGTCATCCCGCTCATGACGGTCATTCAAATTTTAAAAGAACGCCACTGGATCGAGACGGTTTCGCGCTGGATGGCGCCGGCGACCAAGATGCTGGGCATGAGCCCGAACACATCGCTCACGCTCGCGGCCGGCTTTGTGTTCGGTCTGGCGTACGGAGCGGGCGTCATGATTCAGGCGGCGAAAGAAGACGGCGTCTCGAAGCGCGATTTAACGCTGGCGTTCATTTTTCTCGTGTCATGCCATGCAGTCGTCGAAGATACGCTCATTTTCGTTCCGCTTGGCATCTCTGTTTGGCCGCTGCTTTTCATCCGCTTGGTGACGGCGGTGCTGTTGACCATGGCGGTGGCATTCGTTTGGCGCCGTTTTGAACATCCCATGAGAAAGGAAGCCGCTTCATGACGATTCGCACGATTTTGTTTGATCTTGACGGCACATTGATTGATACGAATGAGCTCATCATCCAGTCGTTTTTGCATACGCTGGAGAAGTACTACCCGGGCCGCTACGGGCGCGAGGACGTCCTGCCGTTCATCGGCCCGTCGCTGTATGAGACGTTCAGCTCCCTCGATCCGGAACGGGTCGAGGAGATGGTGAAGACGTATCGCACGTTCAACCACGCCCACCATGACGAACTGATCCGCGAGTTTGACACCGTGTATGAAACAATCGAAACGCTCCACCGCCATGGCTTTCGCCTCGGCGTTGTGACGACGAAAATGCACGACACCGCCCTGATGGGGTTAAGAAAAACGCGGCTGGCGCCGTTTTTCTCGTGCGTCATCGGCCTCGATGACGTCACGCGGCCAAAGCCCGATCCCGAGCCGATTCACAAAGCGCTTGGCATGTTGCAGTCAACGCCGGACGAAGCGCTCATGGTCGGGGACAACTACCACGACATTTTGGCCGGCCAAAACGCCGGAGTGAAAACAGCCGGCGTCGCCTGGGCGATTAAAGGGCGCGAGTATTTGGAACAATATGAACCGGACTATATGCTGGAAAAAATGAGAGACTTGTTGGCCATTGTCGGCATCAACGAATGAAAGGAGGAGCCGTCCTCCCGGTGAGACGAACGACGAAACACCCTGTCCAAGGGGCGAACTCGCTCTGGCAGTTGTATCGCACCGTATCGTTTTGGAAAGTGCTGAAAAACGTCATCATCATTCAAATCGGGCGCTACACGCCGTTTTTGCCGCTGAAAAACTGGCTGTACCGCACGTTTCTCGGCATGAAGATCGGCGAGCAAACCGCGCTCGCCTTTATGGTCATGCCGGACATTCTCTTCCCAGAAAAAATTCACATCGGCCGCAACTGCGTCATCGGCTACAACACGACGATTCTCGCCCACGAATATTTGGTTGACGAATACCGCCTCGGCGATGTCGTGATCGGCGATGAGGTGATGATCGGCGCGAACTCGACCATTTTGCCCGGCGTGGTGATCGGCGACCGCGCCGTCGTCGCCGCGGGCACCGTCGTCCATCAAGACGTCCCGCCCGGGGCGATGGTCGCCGGCTGCCCGATGCGCATTGTCCGCCGGAATGAACCGCCTTCCGATTGAACGGGGGCGGTTTTCCATTTTGGAATAGGAAAAAATGAAAGAAACGAAAAAACAGAGAGTCTGTTTTTTTGCCCCCTATAAGTTAAACTTCCAGTTGGATTTATATAGGATCAATGATGAAAATATGAAACTTTAGGTGGCAGAACTAAAAATTGTTGGCTCTTCACCACA
Organism: Geobacillus sp. PK12; assembly: GCF_004123125.1. NCBI lineage: Bacteria > Bacillati > Bacillota > Bacilli > Caryophanales > Anoxybacillaceae > Geobacillus > Geobacillus sp. PK12. The sequence continues at coordinate 460 of NZ_SDKL01000050.1, read as the reverse complement.
AAGTGTACTTGACAAAGAAAGACGATTATGATAGAGAAAATCAAAACATCATTTTTCCTTTTTTATACCACACATCTCTTTTTAACAGGCATTCGTGAAAAAACAGAACGTGTATGGATCCATGACCGATATGAAACCGTATCGTGGGCTTTCTATCAGTTCCGTCAAATGTTAGAGTATAAGGCGCGTTTGCATGGGTCAAAAGTGATGGTGGTTGCTCCGCATTACACCTCTTTGACATGTCCAAAGTGTGGTCATACGGAAAAAGCCAATCGAAACAAGCGTACACACACCTTTTGTTGCCGAACATGCGGATATACCTCAAACGATGACCGCATTGGTGCCATGAACCTTCAACGAAAAGGAATAGAGTACATCGTTGAAGGCACGACACAGGCATGACCTGCGTCGTTGGGCAGTTGTCAACCTGCCCCTGATGCAACCCCACGTCAAGGAAGGA